>CAIOOC010000618.1 GCA_903859795.1 uncultured Bacteroidia bacterium | reverse complement strand
CTTCTTCCCTTCTATCCTTGAACTTGCGGGTATTAAAAATTACAAAACCATCCAAATTGTCGATGGCAAAAGTTTTGTTCCAATGCTTTTGCAAAAAGGAACATCGGCCGGGAATCGTAACCTTTTCTGGCATTTCCCGAACAAATGGGGGCCGATCGGTCCCGGAATAGGCACAACAAGTACAGTCCGGAGTGGAGATTGGAAGTTGGTTTACTGGTACAAAAACCATAAATCTGAACTTTTTAATATCAAACAAGACATTGGAGAGAAGAATGACCTTGCGGGCTCTGAACCAGCTAAAGTGAAACAACTGTCCAAACTGCTCGGAGATTATCTGAGGAAGGTTGATGCACAAAGGCCCTTTGAGAAAA
The DNA here is from genome assembly GCA_903859795.1 of uncultured Bacteroidia bacterium. Classification (GTDB taxonomy): domain Bacteria; phylum Bacteroidota; class Bacteroidia; order Bacteroidales; family Prolixibacteraceae; genus JAAFHB01. The sequence continues at coordinate 6,713 of CAIOOC010000618.1, read as the reverse complement.
AGAGTGGCAAAGTTGCTCAATGGCCTGACGATACCAATTCCTCCAGATAAAAGCACAGTAACCTATAAAACGCTGTTTGTATGACAAAACCAAACTTCAAAATTTTTTTGATATTTTCCTTTTGTATTTTCAGCGCTTTAACTGGAGCAGGAAATTCAAAGAATCATGTTAGTTCACTGGTGTATCTGCCTGATACCATCACTATTCAATATGGGAAAGATCGGATTGAAATGGCAGAGACATCTTATCAGTATGACATTCAATCACAAAAAAGCCGTAGTACCTATTCTGACGGGAAAATCGCAGATCTGAAAATTGAGTTAATTGCTGAGGTCAGTTATATCCGGACAAATAAGGTCGTTAAATATGAAATTGAGATTTCATCAGCAGGGAAATTAACGAAAGATTTGGGCGTATCATTTCCGGTGAAAGCACTTGGAAATTTCGATCATATCCTGATGCCCCTGAAAAATGGAACGATTTGCGAAAGAGACAAGCTTTCCGGGCTGAAAATAGCAAGTTACCGATGTGCCGGTATCCCCGAAAAGTATTCGAACGATCTCGCAATTCCAGTGATTATTACTATCATAGGAGAAAAAGGGACTGCCATTTACACAGATCCGTATTTTACCTCTTTGTTTGAAACCGGAACAATAAAATGGAGTTACCCTAAGAAGGTTGGTCTTGAGGATCAAATCGAGAAAAGAACGATTATTCAGGTAGAAGGTATTGATAACCTGGATTCCGGAATGGACTTCTTCTACCAGACCATTTTAAAGGAAGTGCCACAGGGCCCGGATTGGGCAAAAGAGATAGCCTTGATCAGCTATGATTATATGAGCGACAAGTGCCGTGGCTGGTACAATGATATCGATTCGCTTACAAGAATTACAACCCCGGACGACAGGCATAAAATTGCACTTTGTTTACATGGGTGGTACGATATTGTGGGGAGATACTGCTTCGATGAAAAAACAGGAAAACTGGATAAAAAGTGGAATAACCGGATTACAAAAATGGATTTATCCCTTGAAGATCTGCATGACAGAATCTCCTATGCGAAGAAAAGGGGTTACCGCGTGCTTATGTATTTTGCCGATGGAGTATTATCCAGCAAGGGATTACCCGATTTCAGGCAGGAAGATGTCCTTGAGGAAGGGGGATGGAACGGGCCCGATGTCATCGGCGGACCTTATCACAGGAATATTGCCAGCAAACGCCATGCAGATTTTTACCGCGATTATGCCATGGCCCTATTCACCGAATTTGGATATGACATCGATGGATTTGTCTGGGACGAAACTTTTTATATCCAGGCAGGGAACCTGGGAACTGACAAGTTTCCCGGTTATATTGACCGTATTCAGATGAGGCTAATCAAGGAACTTGCTGCGATGCTTCATACTTTTGGCCCCGACAAGGCATTTTTCACTTCCGACTGCATTGGCCCGGACTGGTCTAAAGATGTTCCGCCATATGCTCTTGTCAGCGATGGAACTTATCAGGATTCACATTCCAATCCACATTTTTGGTCGTATGGAATCTTCCCCAATTATCGGAACACGTTGTGGTCATGTAACTGGGATCCAATAAAATTTTTCGCCTACACAGTTTTTGGTGTTTATGCCTACAATACGCCGGTTGTGTTTACCAATGGCTGGGGCGACGATAAAGGGTTTTCTGAAATGACTCAAAAGGAAAAATCAGACTTTATGCAGCTTTTTGATTACCGGAAACAATTCAGGACGAAGATGAAAGCGCTCCATGCATTGCCTCTTTATTATGGGCCGGAAGAAAAATAGGAATTTAGTCCATTTATTAAGTCAATCGGTCACTTATGTGTCTATCAAATAATTTGGAAACGTGTTCACTATTAAATCAAAACCTTCAATATAACGACAATGAAACTAACTAATTACGCCTCTTTTATGTATTTCAGACAAAGACTTCATTTTTTATTCGTATTGTTTATATTCGGAATGTACAGTAATGCCATCGGTCAGACAGAAAACCGTATTCCTCAAAATATAACAGATGTAAAACAATGGGTCAGTCAGCATTTTGCCAAAGGAAAGACCCCTCCGTTTTCGTTTATTTTTAATGGGAAAAGATCAGACGAATTTATAAGTACCTGGCAGTTTGAAACCGAAAAACTTATGCCATCAGATTTGGATACTGATGAAACTTCCTTTTTATATTCTGATCCTCAAAGTGGATTGGTCGTTAAATGCATCGTTACGACGTTCAACGATTTTCCGGCTGTTGAATGGGTGATTAAATTCTCAAATAAGTCTGGAAAAAATTCACCTCTTCTTGAAAAGGCGGCGGCAATTGACTTTTCATTTAATTCAAAAGAAAACGGAATCTTTACGCTTCATCATAACCGAGGAAGTGATGCTCAACGAAATGATTTTCAACCAATTGATGAGACAATGAAGATTGGAAAACCCATTTACATGACACCCGTTGGGGGCCGATCATCTGACAATACCGCTTTCCCATTCTTTAATATTGAGGTGCCTGGCGGGCAGGGGATTGTCGCGGCCGTTGGCTGGACCGGAAAATGGTATGCCAATATCTTACAGTCTGATGAAAAAAGCGTTTCTCTACAATCGGGAATGGAGAAGATGCAGTTAGCCCTCAACCCTTCCGAAGAGATCCGTACACCTAAAATCAGCCTCTTATTCTGGAAAGGGGCTGACCGTATGAAGGGCCACAATCAGTTCAGGCAGTTTATCCTTGCCCATCATTCCCGCAAAATAAATGGGAAATATGCTGAATATCCATTATCCGGAAGCTTTGATTACGGCGATCCTGAGCCTTGCGGTGAATACAATTGTTTAACCGAAGAATTTGCTGTGGCGCTTGTCAAACGGTACCAGCAGTTCCGGATTCTACCCGAGGTATTCTGGCTCGATGCCGGATGGTACACCGGATGCGGATGGGACAAGGCCAAAGGGGGATGGTGGCAGAATGTCGGTAACTGGACTGTTGATAAGGAGCGCTTCCCGCGTGGGTTGAAGCCGGTATCAGATGCAGTGCATGCCACCGGTGCCAGATTTATGGTTTGGTTTGAGCCAGAACGCGTCAGCCCGGGATCGATGATTGATAAAGAACATCCGGAATGGTTGATAAAACTTAAAGGAAACGACAACTACCTTTTTGACCTCGGAAATAAAGATGCACTTGCCTGGCTAACCAGGCTTATTGGTGATTTACTCCAAAATGAAGGGATTGACAATTACAGACAGGATTTCAATTTCGATCCAATGCCCTACTGGGAAGCCAATGACAAACCAGGGCGAATCGGCATCTCGGAAATCAGGCATATCGAAGGCCTCTATGCCTTCTGGGACAGCTTATTGTCCCGTTTTCCTAATCTTTTGATTGACAATTGCGCCAGTGGTGGACGACGGCTCGATCTGGAAACAACTTCCCGGAGCTCTCCGCTTTGGCGTACAGATTACCAGTACGGTGAACCAAACGGATACCAGTGTCATACTTACGGACTAAACTTTTACCTTCCGATTCATGGCACTGCTATATACAAAACAGATAATTACACGTTAAGATCAGGTCTGGGAGCTACTGCAGTAATGAACTGGGAGGTTACAGGAAAGGCATCGGAGCCAATACCGGCAATCCAAAAAAGGATTCAGGATTTCAAGAACCTGCGTCCCTATTATTACTGTGAATACTACCCCCTTACCCAAAGCAGGAACAATACAGGTGATAATGTCTGGCTGGCTTACCAGATGAACCGCCCTGCACTGAACGACGGAATAATTATTGCCTTTCGGCGCGGTGGAGCTAATGCAGAATCGATTTCAGTCAAACTTTCGGGAGTTGAGACAGATGGAACGTATGAATTATTTTTTGAAGATTATGGCTTACACATCCAAAAGTCGGGACGTGAAATGTTGGAAGGAATCGAGCTGACAATTCCTCAGAAACCGGCATCTTTGTTAATTCACTATCACAAAATAAATTAAGTTGAAAACTATTTTATATTAACTATTTAATCTGATGAAAAATCCGCGCATTATAATAAGTATATTGTTTTTAGGTTTTGTAAACATAACCTTGGGACAATCCGCGACATTAAAGCATAAAATTAATCAGATCATTCAATCTAAACATGCGGAGGTAGGCGTTGCCATTTATGGAATTAAATCATTGCCGATATTGCCAAAACTACATGGGATTATTATATAGATAAAATCAACTAGATAATGAAGGATAAAAAAAAATGGTCTGAATTGACCCGCCGTGATGTTTTAAAGATCGGTGGAACAGCAATTGGGGCGGCTGCTTTTGGAAAAGTCAGGGCTTTTGAGGGTTTTGCAGCTGATGGGCTCAACTTCAAAAATTCTGCTATGACTAAGGTATCAAAGGTCGATTTTTTGTATGCTTTTGGGGCTCCTCACAGAATCACCACAGGCAGACCGGATGCTTGCGACCGCACCTTACTTGATGTTAAACCCGGTACGATAAAGATGTCGTGGAGCTATGACAATCTGACGATGGGCAATTATCCGCCACTTGCATTTCGGACACCTTCCGCATCATGGAATATTCAGGTTACCCCCGAAATTGATGGCAAACCTTTTACAAACAGCCGATGGACACGATTGGATGACATACTTCCTGCTCTGGAGAATGTTTATGAAAATCCGTCAGGGTCTGTTAAACTGGAAGTACTTGGCGGAATTACAGCCACATTGGCCCACATTTCGGTTACAAACAGCGATTCAAAAACGCACCAGTTTGTGATCCGCTGTGAATCTGGGAATTGGGGAGAGAACCCTGCGTGGATTGACCCCAAATGGAACCAGGGGGATCATATTTTGGCCGGCTGGAACGAAAGGGCCGATCGCATTCTTATCCTCGGAGTAGGTGCCGATTCGTACTCTTTGCAAAAAGATGAATCCCCTCCGGGACCGAAAAAGATGATCCTGGTTTGGAATCTGAAACCCAGGGAAACAAGAGAGGGTTGGATAATCCGTCCCTATTGCGGATATTCCGCTGATCTCCCTGCATTACGCAAACAAAATTGGGAAAGGGAGATGGTTCAGGCCAAACTGGAATGGCAAAACTTATTGGAACGGGCCTCCAAAATAATTATCCCTGACAAGGGTGTTTCAGATGCTTACCAGGCTTGCCTTGCAGACCTGTTTATTATGCGTGAACCACTGGCCGACGGGAATATTATCGGTGTCCCCGGAACGGAGGTGTATCGTGCAGGAAATTCGGGAGAACCGCTGATTGTTGCTGTTGCCCTGGATCAAAATGGGTTGCATAAGGAATCAGAGCAGGAATCAGCATTTTCAATCCGGATGCAGGAATCGGACGGCTGCTGGGCTGACAGGAAAGGGTGGTGCCACACTTTTTGGGCCGCTGCAGGTTTTAAAACCTGGGCAGTAATGGAACACTACCGCTTAACTAATGATAAAGTATGGCTTTCAAAAGTTTATCCGCATATGCTGGCAAATTCGAGGTGGCAGGAAACCCAGCGATCAAGGATGAGAGTAAGTGAAAACAGGAAATCTGCAACCTATGGGCTGATGCCCCGAGGGTTTGGCGATTGCGGACTTATGAACGATGATGATAATTACGGAGTCTTCTTTCCACACAATATCTGGTCGGTTTATGCCGACCGGTGCGCTCTTGAAGCTGCTCAAATTCTTGGCAGGGCAAATGATACCGGTGAACTGAAAAAAATTTATGAAACGGCATACGCAGACCTGATGGAGGCCTTGGATAAGGGTGCAATAAAGGAGAAGGAATTCCGCTGGATTCCCGGCGTACCGGGTAAAACAACAGGCAGCTGCTGGGGAGCGCTCAACATCCTGACCCCTTGCTCATTGCTGCCTGCCGATCATGAATTAGTCACGGGAACACTCAGGAAAATAGAGGCAAACATCAGCGCCGGAGGCCAACCTATCCACACCGGATGGATGGCAGAAGGCGCCTGGGTTGCTATTACACTCGACAACGTTGCTGAAGCACATCTGGCAAGAGGGAACGGGGATACGGCAGCAAAATATCTCTATTCGACACTTAACCATGCAACGCCGCTCATTACCTGGTGTGAAGAACGTGGCCAGGAACCTGGCACGACTAAATGTTCTGGCGACAGGCAACATCTCTGGACACCAGTTGCTGTTGTCCGTGTAATTCGTGATTTATTGGTTCTTGAAAATGGAGAAGGGTTAAGCCTTGCTTTGGGGACAGACCGCGATTGGCTTGGTTCAGGAAAACCTTTAGGAATCGATGATGCGTGTACCCACTTTGGTAAAATCAGCTACCAAATGAAATATGAAGCCTCCTCTTCAGAAGTCACCGGAGAAATATCTCTCGATGAAAATTTCGCCGCAAAATGGCTTGCAATCCATATCCGGCTGCCAAAAGGTTTAAAGATTAAATCGGTTGATAAAACATCTAATGCCACCATTTCTGCAGATTTCGGTTCGCTGCACTGGGATATTCCCCGAAAAAATTTAATATTTAGTGCAAAAGTTGGGTTTTGAAATTTCTGACCCTAATCGCAATATATTTTTAAAAGAACCTAAAACCTGATGAACAGAATAAAATTTCTACATCTGCACTACTATCAAAGGTGATAGGATTTGTAGCACTAAATTCTTTAGCACTGTAATATTTCCAACCGTCAAAATCAACATGTGACTCAAGGTCTTCACGCCAGTTAGCAT
>CAIOOC010000617.1 GCA_903859795.1 uncultured Bacteroidia bacterium | reverse complement strand
GTCTACCAAATGAATGATGAACGCGAAAAGGCCATTTCAGCTCTTGAAGAGGCACTTAAGATTTCTCCCGATCACGTTAAAATACTCTATTTTATTTCTGAATTGGTTGCAGCTGGTTCAGATGCCGAATCTAAAAAACAGCGCAAGAATTACCTCCTTCATTTGGTAGAAAAGGCTCCGGGAAACCTGGTTCCCCATCTGGGTCTGACCGAACTGTTTATCCGGGACGGCGATCTTGACAAGGCGATAGAGCAACTGGAGATTATACATAAGCAATTCCCTGAATTTCCTAAGGAAGCTGTTGATTATTATGACAAAGCTCTCTCCTTGTTGAGGAAATCGGATAAGGATCAGGCGTTTGTTCAGTTCACAATCTTTCATAATTACCTGAAAGTCACCTCTCCATACCAGGCAGGTATAATGGAATTGAAAGGTCCGGGAGGGTCTCTTATTGGTTTCCCGCTGATTACTTATGACCAGCAAACCTCAGCCCAGGTCGCGGAATATAAATCAATTGTTGATGTAATAAAATTTACAAATGTCACGGTTTCGTCCGGATTAAATAGTGTTCCGACATTCAGTGAAGGTGATAATACTGGAATGGGTGAGTTCACTCATGTTGAGGCGGCCGATTATGATGGCGACGGTGATGAGGACCTTTATGTTGGCAGTTATAATCCGGGTTCGTCCTCGTATCAGCATTACCTCTTCAATAATGACATGGGGCGGTTCAAGGATGTTTCAAAAGAAGCCGGCATCAGGCATAACGGCAAAGAGTCTTCAGCCACTTTTGCCGATTACGACAACGACGGATTTCTGGATTTGTATGTGGTTAAAGAAGGTGGTGATATCCTGTATAGAAATGTGGGAAAAGGAGTTTTCGAGGAGGTGACCTCATCAGCGAAAATTGGGAGCAAGAGTGGCGGGAATAAGGCATTGTTTTTTGATCCTGATCATGACGGAGATCTTGATTTATTTGAAGCAGGCCCCAGTTCAAATCTGTTGTTTCGTAACAATGGTGACGGGACATTTTTGGAACAGGCAGAAAAAATGGGTCTGTCGGGAGCCAATCTGAATTGCAGGGACGCAGCTTTTGGCGATTTTGACGATGATGGAGACATAGACCTGCTTGTCATAAACAGAAATGGGAGTAATACTTTATTTTCAAATCAACGGCAGGGGATTTTTAAGGATATTACCGAAAAGAGCGGGCTGAAAAGCAATGGAGGCTCCAGTTCGGTTGCAGTGGGCGATTACAATAACGATGGATTCTTAGATGTGTTCATTACCTCGGTAAACAGTGGAGAAAGTGGGTTATTCCGCAACCTGGGCAACGGAAGTTTTGAAGCAGTAAAAAACGCGAAAGAGATGTTTGCTGCAACAGCACATGTCAAAGCCTGGGATGCAAAGTTTTTTGATTTTGATAACGATGGATTTCTGGATCTGATAATTGCAGGCGAGTCGGATGAAAAAGGGGGACGTGGCCTCCTTTTGTTTCACAATGATGGAAAGGGAAATTTCATTGATGTTTCGCAAATATTGCCTGATGAGCCAAAGTCGGGAAGGCAAATAGCTCTGTTTGACTATAATGAAGATGGTGATCTTGATTTGGTGATTGCTGGTCTGAACGGCGGAGTTTCCCTTTTGCGTAACGACGGAGGGAATATTAACCATTATGTAAATATGAAACTGGTGGGTTTAAGAGCCGGATCAGCCAAGAATAACCATTTTGGGATTGGTGCAAAAGTTGAAATGCGTTCCGGTGACCTTTACCAGACGATGGTCGTTACAGATCCGAATCTCCATTTTGGTCTGGGAAATCGCACCAAAGCAGATGTGATCCGTATAACATGGACAAACGGAGTGCCTCAGAATGTATTTCTTCCCGGAGCCGATCAGGCTCTGATTGAGGCACAGACTCTTAAAGGTTCATGTCCTTTCCTCTATACCTGGGACGGTGATAAATATGTATTTGCAAAAGATATTATATGGCGTAGCGCTCTCGGTATGCCACTTGGCATTATGGGAGGAACAACAAAGCATGCTTTCCCGGATGCTTCTGATGATTTTCTCAAAATCCCTGTCGAAAATTTGAAACCCCAAAACGGCGAATATAAGATCCAGGTCACATCGGAACTTTGGGAAACGATATATATGGACAAGATACAGCTTGTTTCTGTTGATCACCCCGATTCTGTTGACGTATTTGTTCCGGAACAATTCTCTCCGCCACCATTCCCGGGACTAAAGATTGTGCAGGTTCCCAAAAAGCAGTTCCCTGTTTCGGCAAAAGATTCAAAGGGAAACGACGTACTCTCGTTAATTACTGATAAGGACGATAAATACGTGTCGGACTTTAAACCTGAAACATATCAGGGTGTTACAGAGATGCATGAGCTGATTCTTGATCCGGGTAAGGCAGGTCATTCCAAAAACCTCTCTCTTTTCCTCAATGGCTGGATTTTCCCCACGGATGCGAGTATAAATGTAGCAATCTCGCAATCAGAAAAGATCAAAGTTCAACCACCCGTTATTCAGGTCATTAATAAGAAGGGTGAATGGGAGACAGTGATTTTTAATCTTGGCTTTCCGATGGGGAAGGATAAAACTGTAATTGCCGATCTCTCGGGTAAATTTCTTTCTCCCGATCACCGGATCAGAATCCAGACAAATATGGAGATCTATTGGGATCAGATCTTTTTCTCGGAAGGTATTTCTAATGTGCCGGTTATTTCCACATATTTAAATCCTTCCAAAGCTGATATTCATTACAGGGGTTTTTCACAAACATATAAAAAAGGAGGCCGCTATGGACCCCATTGGTTTGATTATTCCACTGTTGATAAAACTAAGAAATGGCGTGATCTGACCGGTAATTATACCCGCTATGGTGATGTGCTTCCGCTCCTGCTGGAATCAGATAACAAATATATTATCTCCAATGCGGGCGATGAAACATCAATTAAGTTTGATACCAAAGGATTACCTGAATTGAAAAAAGGATGGAAACGAGATTTCATGATCCACAGCGTAGGTTGGGTGAAAGATGGCGATCTGAATACTGCACTTGGCGGAACTGTTCTGCCGCTTCCTTTCCATGGGATGAAAAGCTACCCTCCATCGTTGGACGATTCATATCCCAAAGATCCGGGTCTCGACAATTTTATCAAAGAATATAATACCAGAGTTGTTACTCCTGAAGACTATCGTAACGTAATTAAAAACAGACATAATTAATATGATTTTCAAAATTTATCCTCTGATCTGGAAGCTATGCTGCTCATTTTACCTCCTTTTGCTGATTGTTATTCCTGCTAATCTTTCCGCTCAGAATAAACCGGTTATGTTTACTGATGTAACCAGTAAGGCCGGAATTAATTTCAAAT
>CAIOOC010000616.1 GCA_903859795.1 uncultured Bacteroidia bacterium | reverse complement strand
TTTTTTGCTGCAATCCAGCCTGGTCTTTCCCTTCTTCTCTTCCAGCCAGCCGAGGATATGCCGAGCGTACATTACAGCGCCTTATTTGTTTATTTAGATACGACTTGAAAAATTAATGGTTATTATCCTTAAGATCAGGCGGTTAATGAAGAATAATTCCTTAGGTTAGCCCCGAAATCAATAATTCTTCTTATGAATAAAACAAGTGATTATCTGGAGTATGACGTGGCGTTGAACAAAGGTCTGAAATTATTAAATGACAAAAAAATGTGTGTATTTGGTTTTTACATCATTTTTAGCATTAACACCGGATTGCGGGTTTCGGATGTCCTGAAATTGAAACACTCTGATCTTTCGGTGGACAAACTTTTCCTCAAAGAGAAGAAAACCAAAAAAGCCAGAGAAATTAGTTTGAATAATGTAGTAAGGAATTCCTATCAAACCATGTTGGTAACGTTGAATCTTAAAAATGTCAATATTGACGAAAATTACATTTTCCTTTCTCAAAAAGGAACAGTGTACCGGACTCAATCAATAAATGTTATTCTGAAAACTTTGTTCAACACCAAAAGATTACAGATTTCATCGCATTCACTCAGAAAAGCATTTGCCCGTAAAGTTTATGAAAACATGAATGAAAGCGAAAATGCTCTTGTGCTTTTATCTGACATTTTTAATCATTCAAACATCGCCATCACCAGGCGATACCTCGGAATTCGTCAGGATACCATTGACAATATCTATTTAACGCTGGAATAATTGAATTGGAACCAGAGAATTTAAAACTGTAAATCAAAAGGAAATTGAATAATAATGGATTAGATAGAATTTATTTGCACGATGTTCTTTTGAAAATCGACAAAAAGGACATCCGAACAGCTCTTAAGTGGTGTGAAGATAACTATGTAAATGTTTTTTCAGATACTTCAGGAAAATTCATCATTCAGTCTGAATTTGATCTTGCATACAATAGACCAATAATTGAGTTATATAAAAAGAGGTATGGTGACCAGTGGCTGAAGGTTTATAACCTTTCCAAAGAAAATAATTTGCACTTATTGGAATCTTCAAATGATCCGTCCAAGTCGAACAATAGTTATAAACCATTAAGCCGCGAAGCCCAGGACTTTTTAAAGAATTGTGCCTAATGAGAAAAACACTGGAATATCAGAAACTGAACGGGCTGTTTGTCTTTTGCAATAAATGTAGAAGCGATATCAATGGTAAATCCCAAAAAGCAAAAAGTTGCAATCACCCACTGGAAAGTCAAGCGTATAAAGCGATCATTCGGATTCCAAATTCCGGTTATGATCGTAAAACAAAAATTCTTATTGCCAGAAATTTTGAAGATGCAGTTTTGGAGTTTGTTGATTTTAAAAAGCAAGTAAAGAATCCATTCACTAATTCAATAAAAACACTTAAGCCTCTAAAGACTATTTTACTGATTGAGTTATTGACAAAATACATTGATTACATGAATGATGAGAAGGTTCCTCATCACATGAAAAAGCATCTCACTAAGTCGCACATTCAAACTACAAAAGTTTTTCTTCAAGACTTCGCCAAATTCCTAAAAAGAGCGGGTTTTAATTTAAAAACCACAGAACTTAGGGCAATCACCGATTCTGTTGTTGGCAAGTACTGTGAATTTCTTGAAAGCAAAGATTACAGCAACTACACTTACAATGCCAAGATCAAAACAATGAGAACTTTCTACAATTACCTGATTGAGAAAGAAGATTACGAGATAAAAAATGTGTGGAAAAAGGTTAAGCTTAAATCTGAAAAAGGGACTGATGAAAGTATTTCAACGGAAGATTTTTATGAGCTATTGGAAGTTACTAATGAAACAGATTCTTTTGATCAAATCGGAAAGACCAGACGCAACATGTATAAACCATGGATTATAGATTTAATCAAATTAAAAGCATATACCGGCAGAAGGAATGCTGAACTTTTTGCCATGAGATGGAATATGATTCACTTCGAGAATGGACTGCCAGTCTATATTCAGAGTCCCAATATTAAAATCAACAGACAGCAGAATAATTTTGATGAAAAAGATTTTCAATTTGCCTTTGTTCCAGTTGCTGAGGAATTATCGGAACTATTGAATGACCTAGGCCTCCAGAACAATTTAAATTCTGAAAGCTATATAATTGCACCGGATGTATCAAACCGTAAATACCTTGAAGATTTTGCCAGTAAAAGTTTCACTTTCTTCTACAAGAGATTAAACAGAGGCTATTCCAGACAATTAAAACATTTCCGTAAAACCTACATTACCCAAGAAGATTTATTTATTAATGGAAGGATTTCAATGCAGCATAGCAATTATGATGTCACTTCAAAATATTACATAAACAGGAAAGAAATTGCAAAACAGATGGTGATGCAGGGTTTTAGGGTATTTCCTAAGCAATGTGTTGTATAGGGATTAATAAAGATGGAAAAGATTTGAAGAACTAGTTGCAGGTAATATTTTTTGACAAAATATTTTGTATTTGAATTAACGCAATAGCCATTACTGTAATACAGGTTGCAATAATAAATTGCAGAGGGAGAAAAAGAGTTGGATCGCTTTTATCACCTTTTACCTTTTACAATAACTCAATTATATGGTGTTTATCCCATGTGGTTTATTAAAACATATTTCTTACTTTTTTTTCTAATTACGTCTTCTTTCAACAATCTATCAATGAACCATTCTGTATGTTTTTTAATCCACCCTTTCATGGAAACGTAGTCGTCTTGTTTTTTGTAAAATTCGGTTTTAAGATGCTTATGTATTTGGCTTTGTGTTTTTGGGGTATCTAAAAATTCGATAACAATATCCCGTTTTATAATATAGACTTCATTCGATTTAATTTCATCCTGAATACTTTTCTGAAATTTGTTGTATAACTCAGGACACGACTCTTTAATATCATCGATATTCTCTAAAGTGATAAACCAGGATGGATCTTTCAATTCAACATCACTCTCATTATAAACATCCTCACATTCATATTTGACTGCAAGTGTTTTTAAAGTATACTCAATTATATGAAGCTGAAATCCAAAATCATATATTACCAAACATCCTTTACCATCTCTAAAAAATATTTCATCGCTAAGCGACAATATCCAATCTGCAGTTAATTTTATTTCCATAATTTTATTTCAAAGATAATTTATCACTATTCAGTCTCTGACAATATAGCAATTAATCGTGTGGTTTCGTATGAATTTTGTTTATTTTTGATTACAGTTTCAATTATAGACCGGATAA
>CAIOOC010000615.1 GCA_903859795.1 uncultured Bacteroidia bacterium | reverse complement strand
TTATCTGAAGGAATATTTGCAAAGAGCGTTATCTTCACTTCCCCCCCTGGATTAAAAAAATCCTCTGCTGAAGTATTGATATCGAGCATATTAATATAATTGAGGTTCCTGTTATAGGCAACCAAAGTTCCCCTCAGTTTTGTTTTCGAACTATCTTCTACTCCAAAATACAGCTCAAAACCGTTATTTCGAAAATATCCAATGAGATCAGCGAGTTTAATGCTGTAGCTTTCCTCTAATTGGCCGTATAACTTTTGAGTAATCCTGGCAGTTTTTCCTTTACAAAGTTCCCCCGCTTTAAGAATGCCGTTTGAAAATGAATGACTTATCTGTGATGTATCAAACATTAACTCGATGTTATCAATTGTCTTTTTAAAAAACAAGTCGGCACTCAGAATTGAGTAAAACGATTTTCCAGGTAATTTGTATAGCCCGTTTTCAAGAGGTAAAAGTTTATCAACGGGTATTGACGGCATTAATATAGGAACAGGCTTCCATGTTTTAATTTCCCATGCAAACTGGTCATCCAGTTCTTTCTTATCCATTCCTAAAATAAGCGACTGGTTTGCCGGAATCCCGAGTATAAATGTTCGACCATTATTATCAATGAGACCAACAGTATAAGTAAGACTGTCGCGCTTGACTCTGCACTGCTCCAGATTAGCAAGGATGGGAACGACGTCTTTAAATGAACTAAATAACAAAGTTCCCGGAATACCCCCGTTAAGTGTGATTGATATCCTGTTTTGCCGGTTTAGTTCCACAATTACGTTGATATCGCTGATCAGTATATATTCAAGGAATTTGCGTTCGACGAAATGCCTGACTTCAACCGGCAGCAATGAATCCATCCCTGATTTAAAAAAGGATAATCCAAGATGGGTAACCTGATCCTTCTTGTTTCTTTCAATTTTGATTACTAAAGGATTACCGGGATGGCTGCAAGAAAGATTGGTATTACCGGCATTTATCTCTTGTACACATTCTTTGGGAAGTGAACGGTATATATCATGAAGGGTAGCCGAAACAAATACCGGTTGTGCCCATGAAATACAATGAGTTATGAATACGAATATTAAACCAAAGACATATTTCAGATTCATTCCAGCTGTGAGTAAATAGTTGATTATGCATCATTATGCATCCTACAGAAAAGATGAAATGATAAATGGATTCCGCTTTATTTCTTGTCAAGAACAAAATCAATATTCATCTTACCATTATTTGCCTTCCAATTCCCTATTAAGTGACTGTTTTCAATGTTGAATTTAAATACCCCGTCCCATTCTTCATCACCCGGCTCATTTAAGATAAAGTTGTTGTTTTCATCCACTTTGCCTGAAAGATGCCTTGTTTTTCCCTGAACTATGTCATGTCCGGTGACCCTATTAATATTGATAGATTTGATAACTAAGGTTATTTTATTTTCTCCAAAGGTTCCATTCCATTCACCGGTTAAATCCGAAGATATTGTTTCATTTGTAGTATTATTTTCATGGATTTCTGTTGATGCACTGCTCCTTTTACTGTTTGAACTATTTTTTAACAATGGATAATTAGATTTCAATAACTTATCAATTTCAGCCCTATAAGCAGCTCGTTTCTCCATCCAGAAAGCATCATAGGATGAACCACTACATTTTTTTCCATAAACATCTTGCGTCATAAATGTTGGCATATCATCATGAGTTGGATATGTCATCCTACTCGTCATTTTGAGAGCCTTCTTCAAATCACCTGAAGCTATGGCAATTTTAACAGAATCTTCTGTTTTTTCTAAATTCATATTTATTTTAGATGCTTTTCTTCCTCTTTCACGATTTTCCTAATCCATTTTAGACGAAGAATTAATTAATGAGTTACATGATCTTATCATAAATAAAATGAACAGAATTATTCCTAAATACACCAACATCTTTTTCTTATCCATTGTTATATAAAATTGATTTTTAATAGTTAGGTTATTCAAATACTTCTCACTCATCCTGTTAATTCTGACGACTCTGATTGAACCACATAAATTTAATTATGGTTTATTGTTGAAAGAGTTCCTTTCTGATTTATGGATAACTTTCCTTTTTTACCGATATTGCAAATATCTGTTCGTTATACTCGTTTCTTTTTCACCTGCTTCCGGGATTTTTCTCCAGCAATTCTACAATTTTTTCTTTGTAGGCTGCTCTTTTTAGATCCCAAAATCCATCATAATAGAGATCTGAACATTCTTTTCCATAAACATTTTGAGTAGTATAATTAGGCATTTGCATATGGTAAGGATGAACCAATTGATTCGTCAAATCCAGTGCCTTGTGTAACTCTCCGTCTATTATGGCTAGTCTTACTGAGTCTTCTATTTTTTCAAGCTTCCGGTTTATATCAATTTCCGTTTCTTCAGTAATAATATCCCTTGAATGAAATATCACTAATGATCTATTCCGTGAATGGAATATCGCTATTAAGACCAATATTACAGCCAAAATTAAAAGGCCTTTTACAATACATCCTTTTCTTTTCCAAAATGTCCAAAAACCATCACCTGAGTTATAGTTTCCCATAGGGTCACTATTCATACCATCTTCTTGGTCGTAAACGCTAAGCTCTTCCATTATTCAGTTTTTTTTAAGTTAAAATCAATAGTCATTTTACC
>CAIOOC010000614.1 GCA_903859795.1 uncultured Bacteroidia bacterium | reverse complement strand
CTCTCCAATGGGTCTACAAAACCACCCGGAAGATCAAGCATCCCTTTTGCAGGATCTAACGCTCGACGTGTTACTAAGAGTTTACCCTCAGAATCGAAGATCAGGCATGCAACTGCTGCCGAATTGTTTATAAAATATGTGAAATGACAGCCTTCGCAATGAAACGAATGACCATGATTTTTTGAATTAAACTCTTTGGATCCGCATCTGGGACAAAATTTAAAAACATTCCTGGGATGAGTGTTACTTATCATTCTATAAATTTAGAGGGAATTAATCTAATTACCTGAAATATAGTCAATCCAACATTTAATTATATTCTTTCCAATACCTATTTATATTGAAAAAATTGACTTCTGCATCAGCAAATATTTTAGTTTCATTTTATAAGTATTATCAAAACTTCGTTGCGTTAAAAGTAGAAAATATCATCGCTAATTTTAACTTTGTCGTTCTAATTTGAATAATGAAAATCATTTTTTTCAGTTATAATTACTTGCATGAGTTTTAAATTACTATGGGAAGGTTTTATGATAGGAATGGCGGTTTCTGTTCCTCTAGGTCCTTTAGGAATGCTGTGCATCAAGCGAACAGTGAACAAGAACTGGAAATCTGGCTTTTTATCGGGTTTAGGCATTGCGGCATCGGATGCAATTTACGCCATCATTGCCGGATTCAGTCTCACTATCATTATCACCTTCATAAACCGTTATGAAATATATTTTGAAATTCTGGGGGCAAGTATGGTAGTTTTTCTGGGTCTTCATATTTTTCTCTCCAATCCGGCGAAGGAGATCCAGAAGTTTAAACAAAAAGGGACCTCTTATTTGCAGGATTTTCTCACTGCGTTCCTTCTCACAGTTACCAATCCTCTTTCAGTCTTTGTTTTTATTGCGATATTTACCAGTTATAGCCTTGTTCTTCAATTATCACAGCTTTTCGAAGCATTGCTAATAGTGGGTGGCATTTTTGCAGGTGGAGCCTCCTGGTGGTTCATTATAACAGGTCTTGCCTATCTTTTTAAGCACAAATTGACTATAAATACCCTGTGGTGGGCTAACAAGATTATCGGCATGGGAGTAATTCTTATCGCTGTCAGTCTCTTTATATTACTTCTGCTGAAGGCAATCTAGAGCTGCAGAAAGAGGTTGGTTTTATGTAATATTTCAACAAATTCTTCCGGTGCACGACGAGGTTTTCCGGTCGAGGCATCAATAAATCCAAGGACCACTTCGCCCTCATTAATAAGTTCATCGTTTTCGTTATAGATCTCAGAAAACATCCTGAATTTTACTTTGGGAATCTCTTTGATTATCGTTCGTACGGTAAGCACTTCATCGTAAAGTGCCGGTTTATGGTATACTGCGTTTAATGATCGAACCGGAAGGATAATTCCGCTATCTTCAACTGCACGATACGATTTCCAGATTTCCCTGATCATATCGGTTCTCCCTATCTCGTAAAGACGAGGATAATTTCCGTAATACATTATACCCATTCGATCTGTATCACCATAACAAACCCTGTATTTTGAATCGAAACTTAACATATGTCCTAAATATTAATATAACCTAAAGACTTAAAACCTATAAAATCTTGGTTATTTGTTGAAGCTGTCTATAATTATTATTTCATTTTCAAAGATG
>CAIOOC010000613.1 GCA_903859795.1 uncultured Bacteroidia bacterium | reverse complement strand
TGTTCCTGTTCCTGAGCAATGGAAAAGAGCGCAATCTTGGAACCCCAATCAGGTACGATTTCAAGTGGTCTGTTCGGATCACAATCCAGGTCGAACAGGCAATTTTCATTCTCCAGCTGAGCGATATCCCAGTTACTGTTCTCCGCCACACCACGAATATAATCGTCGTTATACGCATCGTAATAGATATGCACCTGGCTATCGAGATGGTAATAGCAGTCCTCAATCTGGTCGATGATCCAGTTCAGGATTTCAACCATAAAGGTGAGCAGATTTTGCTTGTCATATTCCCGGGTAATGTAAGACATACCCAGGTTCCGGATATTGTCAAAAGCATTGGCCAATGTAAACAGTATCCCATCCTTCGAAACAAATGGGGCGATTTTCTTTTTCAGCCGGACCGTTTCATTCCAGATATCTTTGAACAGCCGTTTATCTTCGGCTTTATGAGCTTCGATTAGCTGCAGCTGAAGTTTCACAATCCGGTTCCAGGTATCGAAAATCGGGATACCGGCTTCCTCCATATAATAATCACCATACTTTAGTAGCCAGGACTGTTCCCTGGTGTATGGCATGGAAGATACATACCGGAACCCGTGATGCTGTTTGATGCATTTGGGTGATTTGAAACCAAAGTACTCTTCATTTCCACGGTTGGCTGGCGAAACCTCTTCATCATATCGTTGCTTATTCAGGGTAAGCGCTTCATCAACAATCTCGCGATCAAGATTAGGACCACGCGCTGAACCCTGCCTTTCCTGTGACAACATCAAAAAACCGGTGCCATTCGAAAACGAAATAAAGTTATCGTACTTGGTCACTTTCTCGTAGGGTTCCTTAAATCCCAGTTTTCTGGTTGGTTTATGACCAATCACAAAATCCTTATCTTTCTCGCTGCCCAGCTTTTCGAGAAATTTCAGTGTTGAAGGGAGTGTTCGGGTATAAATCTGACCGAAGGTTCGGCCGGTGATTGATGTAATTGACCGGGGCATGTTACGCACAATCTGGTTCATCTCCCAACCGATCACATACGACTTTCCGGTACCACGACCATGAATGTCCACTTCGCTTTCTGCATCATTAATGACAGAAAGCTGTTGTGGTCCGTTTAAATCAATGACTTCGGTGATCATGACTGCATGAGTTCTTCAGCATCTGCCTCGGTGATTTCGTTTCCTCCGTAAATCGCCCGGCTGAGTTCCTGAAGCGCTGCGGTGGGTAAGTCCTTGAGGTTATTGAGATCGACTTTCACCTGCTGGTTATTGTTCTGAATCAGTATATAGAACTGATGTTTTTCTGTTCGTTTCGGATCCGGAAGCTCTTCGGGCTTTTCACCGATGACCTTGATCAGGTTGGCGTGTTCGATGGCAATGATCCGCCGGTCTTTTTCTGACCGGGTATTACGGCAGATCAGGATATTCTGAACAATGTCGTTGATGAGCCAGTTAAACCACAGATCATAATCAAAGGTGTGAAGGGTGTTAAAAAGCCTGACAGCAAGCCGGAGATCTTCGTAGGCTTGTGCACGACTGATATCGGCATACTTTTGCTGATGGATGGCAACTGCCTGCTTTTGAATCGGATTTTTATCAAGCACCTTGGATGCCGAAATAACCCGTTCGAGTAGTTCATGCTTTTCGGGAGAAAGTGGTGAATTGTCCGGATCAAGCACGTGGGCTTTGATCATCTCATATTTGGTTTCCTCTAAGGCTGGCCGGCTCATATTCTTGATTCGCGTTGATAGTTTAACAGCATCTGCTGGGAAGGACTGCTCCCGTTTAAGGCAGACTGTTGAATTGCTTTTCGCAAGGTTATTTCTGCCGAAAGCCAGCCCCTAAGATATGCTCCAGCCAGATCATTTTTTGTATTCCTGGTTGCCACAGCAGCTATGAATAATTCAGTATCTTCCTCATCCAGTTCCAGATTCACTGCAATATCATCCGGGGAGAAAAACAGTCCTGCCATTTGCTCGATTTCGTTAAGCTGATCCTCGTTCAAATTCATTTTCAAGTACTTTTAAATCAAAATTGAATACCTGGTGGTCGGTAAAAATGGTTCCCCGTTCCAGTTTTGGGTTGTCCGTTGCGTTCTGACTGGTCACGATAGACATTTTCCACTGGTCATTACAGATAAGTGCAACCTTGGCATGAACAGAAATACACCGGTAATCGAAGCTTGAGGCAATCATCTGAAAT
>CAIOOC010000612.1 GCA_903859795.1 uncultured Bacteroidia bacterium | reverse complement strand
TATCAGCTTTAATCCAGTCAAGCTCCATCTTGCCTGCCTCAATTTTTGAAAAGTCAAGTATATCATTTATGATTCCCAATAACGAATGACCTGAAGTATTGGCATTTTTGGCATATTGCTGCTGAATCTTGTTAAGTGGAGTACGCAGCAGCAAATCAGTGAAACCGATCACTCCGTTAAGAGGAGTACGTATTTCATGACTCATGTTGGCCAGGAATTCGGATTTGGCTTTATTGGCGCTATCCGACTCCTGTTTGGCTATTAAAAGTGTTGCTTCGGTTCTTTTCTGCTCTGTTATGTCCCAGTTGGTCCCTATGATATGCAGCGGCAAACCTGCATTGTCACGTTGAACAGTAGCCAGCGCCCTGATATTGTGAATTGAACCATCGGGCCAAACAACACGGAACTCGGTATCAAATTCCTTTTCCCCGTTTATTGCCAGTTGGATCTGTTTTTCAACCAGAAGTGCGTCATCGGGATGAATGCCCGCCAACCGGGTATCCTTTGCCTGTCCATCATATTTTCTTTCAACACCATAAAGCACAAACATCTGGTCGTCCCACAACAGGAAGTCATTAACAAGATCCAAATCCCAAACACCCACTCCACCAGCACGTGCGGCCAATGACAAACGGGTAGATATTTGTTTCAAGTCGTCTTCCGCCTTCTTCCGGGAGGTAATATCGTGTGTAACACCCACCAGACCAGTAATCTTCCCGTGCAGGTCCCGTAAAGGAACCTTTGAAACCAATAACCAATGGAGCTTTCCTTCATTGTCTATCAATTTTCCTTCGGCATCCAAAATTAATTTTCCTGACTTTATGACAAACTGATCCTCAGCATATCCGCTCCGGGCAGCTGCGTCGGGATACAAATTTGCATCCGTTTTACCGATGATTTCATCTTCACTCCTCTTCCCTGCCAAACGGACCTCCTGGGGGTTCGCCAATATCTTCCTTCCTTCTGTATCTTTTACATAAACAGCATCAGGAATCAAATCGATGATCGTTCTAAAAAGTGCCCGTTCATTCAGGAGCAACTCTTCCGCCTGTTTGCTTTCGGTAATGTCGCGAAAAGTCCATATTCTTCCGTAGTTTTTCCCATCCTTACCCAATACCGGAGCAGAATACCTGTCCAGAACTTTACCCGTTGTAAGTTCAAGGACATCATGACTGATCTCATTCTGGTTTTCGTTGAGGTACAATACTTTTTCCAGAAATTTCTCAGGGTTTACGTTCAAACTCATCACATGCCTGAGTAAAAAGGAATCATCATCATTATCAACAATATCCTGAGGAACATTAAAAAGATCAATTACACGCTGATTGATAAGGACTCGTTTCTGTTCATTGTTTATGATTAATATTCCGTCAATTGTAGCATTGGTCTGCGCCTCGAGCATTGAGGTTTTGGTCTGGAGTGCTTCCTCTGCCATTTTGCGTTCTGTAATATCACGTTCGATAAACAGAATACTCTCCGGATTCCCCTTGGCATCATATAAAATCGTAGAATTTACGTCGATAAAGAATCGTGAATAATCCTGTTTTATAGCCAGATATTCTGTAATTTTTTGATTCTTTTCACCTTTTATCAATTTATGAATATTCTCAACCAATAGTTTATGATTGGAAGGATCAATAAAATCAAAAATTGTTTTGTCGAGATATTCCTCTCTTTGATCAATTGTATATCCATGAATAAGGGCCAATTTTTCCGACATGAGCTGAATCTTCCCCTCAATCGAAGTCATACCTATTCCATCAGGCGAAGCTGAAATTATCGCTTCCCATTTTTGACTGCTTTGTTGTAAAGCCTCTTCTGCTTCATTTCTTGTGGTGATATCCCTGCTTATCCCAAGAATTCCGATCAGACTTCCATCACTTGCCCAATAGGGTGTTTTAAGGGTGTCTATCAGAATTCTTCTCCCATCAGGGTAGTTAATCCATTCTTCATTATGACGTGGCAGAATTTCTTTAAGCATCTCATTATCATTGATCCGGAATAAATCAGCTGTCGCTTTATCAAAGAAATCATAGTCAGTCCTGCCAATAATTTCATTTTTTGGTTTACCAACATATTCTGCGAAAGAGGGATTGCAGCCAAGATATATACCATCAATATCCTTGAAAAAGATAATGTCAGGAATAGAGTCAAGCAGGGAAGTTATTAATCCGGTTTGTCGTATTCTCTCTTCTTCAGCGTGCTTTCGTTCAGTAATATCTTCCTTTATGGCAATAAAATGGGTGATCTGTCCATGATCATTTATAATTGGTGAAATGAGGGCAGATTCCCAGTATAAGTCACCGTTTTTTTTCTTGTTTTGTATTTCTCCATGCCATTCCCTGCCGGAGAGGATAGTATCCCAAAGGTTTATAAATAATTCGAAAGGGCTGTTCTCCGATTTTAATATTCGCGGATTTTTCCCTAATATCTCTGCTTTTTCATAACCGGTCAGGCTACAAAATTTTGCGTTTACATACTCAATGTCGCCATTTGTATCGGTGATTACAATGGAGGCAGGATTCTGTTCGACAGCTTTTGAAAGCTTAAGAATCTCCTCCTCTGCCTGTTTTCGCTCTTCGATCAATCTGATCAACGATTCGAATAAGGAAGTGCTTTCGGAAATGACAGGCTTTCCTTCGCTTATATCGGCCTGATCAGGATTTAATGCCGAAATCGCCTCTTTTATCTTGTTTATTGTTTCCTTCTGCGCTTCAGCATCTAGTTTGTGTTTCTGAAAAGCTTCTCTTAGCTCTAACGAACTGATCTCTATGGAATTTTGAAGAAGCTGGGTGTCATCTTCGAAACTTTCGTAGGTGTTGTTAATATCCTTAAGAAAACCATTCAGATCCTCTGGAAGATTCTCAACTGAGCCGAAGTGTTTCTTAATCTGGCGTAATAAAAGCTTGTTCAAATTGTTTCCCATAATTCGAATGACTTATATCTCCTTGAAAAGAGTAATTGTCATAGTTTGATTGTGAAGTTCACATCGTTGTTCAAAGGGCTTGCCAGGACATATCTCTCCGTACGAATAAAAGCCGGTCATTGGAGCTGTATTTCCTATTGACTCCCGGATGATCTCAAGTTCCTCTTCCACCCGTTGTTTAAGCACCAATTTTCTCCCTACACAACTGATCAGTATTGCAAGATCGGGAGAGGGATTATGAAGACTGATTTTCGACATTTCGGCAGCACCATTAGCACCGTCGATAAGCCTGTCTGAATTTGCTTTCATCAGCCTCACGTATTCGCCCTGAGGAATATCACCGGCGAAAATCATGCTGCCATCAGCTTCATTTACTGCAAGAACCGTGCGAACAACAGCTGTTTCAGAATCTTTCAACCTCAGGCTTAAAGGGAATAAGAGTGCCGAAGAAGGAAGATTTGCAGCATGGTCGCCAAGGTATTTCTTATAAAGCTCGAGTGCCGGATGCCCGTCCAGCTCATAAAGTATATTCCCTCTTGATTTTGTCACTTCACGGTCTACCCCGAAAGAGTCCCATCCTCCCATTGATCCATAACCAACCTGAAGATGTTTACCATAGAATCCGATCGCCAATACAAGGTTCTTTTCACCTGCCTTATTGTGAATAATCACTGTTTCATTAAAATCAGCCTGATCGCCAGCCAAACCGCCAGTAACCGGAATTCTATTGTTGAGCTTGCAATTTAACCCTTTTGTAAGTTCACTTCCATTGATATTCAAGCCTTCAGATAAAATCATAATATGAACCAAATCCTTGTTATCCAGCTTTTCTGCCAGTTTTTCACCAACCATAAAACTATCTTCCATAGTTGTAATATGCTCCCTTGCAATTTCAACCTTCGTATTTTCAAACCAAATAGCAGTACTGACAATATTCTCATTTAACACCTCTTCCTGAAAAATCTCACCTGAAGTGGAACAGCCTACCACCTGTGCTATCGGGTACTTATTTCTGATAAAATCAATGTGATGCTCTTCCTTTAGCAAATCTTTATTGCCAAAAAGAAAAACTAACTGAGCCATATTATCGAGATTATTATCGCTCTTATTTACCCAGCCTAATGCCTCGGAATAGATAGATTGTTCAGTTTTCATCGTATTATTTTGTTGATAGAGTTAATCGGGCGTTATCACAAAGTTAGAAGTTTATTTTACATCTCAAACTTTTGAATAAGAATTGAAAAAAATTTTAAAACTTCTTATTCCACTTAACATTACTGTTCTAAGAAATGTTTTGACGTTAACGAATTTGACGACGCCTGACGCTTTCTTATGCTTCTAAAGGGTCCCGTGTAACCCGATCATTTGAGCCCTGAGTTGCATTGCCACGATAGTCTCTTCAACAAGTGTTTCGACTGACAAACCAAGCATTTCTGCTCCTTTAGCAATCACATCGCGGTTAGCCCCGGCTGCAAACGCCCTTGTATTCCATTTCTTCATCACCGATTTGGTGGTCAGGTCAAGAATGCTTTTCGATGGCCGCACATAAACACATGCAGTGATAAGTCCGGTAAGCTCATCAGTGGCAAAAAGGATTTTCTCCATTCTTTCAAGCGGCTCCACATCAGAGCATATTCCCCAGCCATGACTTACAATTGCCCGGATATAAGATTCAGGCCAGTTCTCACTCTCGAGTATTTTGCGGGTCATCACACAATGCTGATCAGTAAATTGCTCATAATCAAGATCATGACACAAGCCGATCACTCCCCATTTCTCAACCTCTTCACCTGATTGTTCTGCAAAATAGCGCATTACAGCCTCAACGGCAAGTCCATGGCGGATCAGGCTTTCCTGTGTGTTATAACGACATAGGAGATCGTAAGCTTCGCTTCTTGAGGGTTGTTTTTCCATGAAAATTCAGATTAGTGGAGTTCTTTAATTCAAAGGATACCCAGGATCAATCCAGTCCACTTTAATATTTCTGGGTAGGTTAAGCAACCTATAATTCGTAAACTGCAATGTTTTCAGCAGTTCAACCGCCGGCCGTACATTAGGGCACCTGTCAAAGGGGCAACATCCGCAATAAATTACGACATCTGCATTTTTAGGTAGTTTGACAAGCTGTTGCTTCAGTTGGTCAATATTATCCTTTTTCATTCCCGGACCAATTTCAATTGAACCTTTAATAATCGCCTGAGGTCCTACACAAAATACAACGGGCTGGGAAGTGTTTGGGTTATTCAGCGTCTTTGCAAGATCAGCCGGATTTAAAAGCTGCTGTGGTGTCCAGGATTCCTTTTGTTGCTGCGAAGAAAACAGGTTAAATGTGTAAAGGGATAAAGCAAAGGCAAAGATCAGAATGATCGCGGTTTTTGTTTTCATTGTAAATAGAGCGTTTGGGGTTAGATTCTGCAATCTTAATTACACAAAGCTATATTAATTAATCGGTGATTCAACCATTGCTTCATTGGCTCAAACTAAAATAAGGCGAGCCTGCCAAAATGAATCTGGCAGGCTCGCGGTCTATATCTATTTCTCTGATTATTCCGGAGAAATTGCGTCGGTAGGGCAAACTTCAGCGCATGAACCACAATCGGTGCAAAGACTAGCATCGATTATAAAGATATCACCCTCACTGATTGCTTCTACCGGGCACTCGTCAATACAAGTTCCGCAAGCGATACATTCATCTGAAATTTTGTAAGCCATAACT
>CAIOOC010000611.1 GCA_903859795.1 uncultured Bacteroidia bacterium | reverse complement strand
CTCGTTCTGACCGATACGGGTATCTTTACTCCACTCTGCATTAAAACATAGCTTTCGTTTAGCCGAACAAATTTCCTGATGTAGTATATGTTTATCAAATAGGATTTGTGAGTCCGGTAGAACTGGGTTTCTGGCAGAATCTCCTGCAGTTGTTTTAATGATTTGGTGACTAAAATTTCCTTTTTTGAATGAGTTACAATTATCGAATAAGACTGGTGAGCATATACATACTCGATATTACTCGTATTTTCCATAATAAATCCCCCTTCAACATCAAGGAGAATATTTTTCCCGTTGATTTCTACTCTACTCAGAAAGTTTATCTTATCCCTGAATTCTTCAAGTTGCCATTTCTGCTCAATGCACTTCACAATCTTTTGTAATGAGTCTTTTAACTCTACTATATTTAAAGGTTTTAGCAGGTAATCTGATGCCGATTTTTTTAAGGCCTCGATAGCATACTGCTGATAAGCAGTCATAAAAATGATTTCGAAATCAGGTTCTTCGAAATAATCATAAATTGCCAGTCCGTTTTGACCTGGCATCTCAATGTCAAGAAAAATAAGGTCAGGCCGGGTTTTCTTTATCAGATCAACCCCATCTTCGAGATTATTGGCTGTTCCGACAATCTTAAAGGAAATTGTAGAGAAATTCTCAAGCAATTTCAATACCACATTGATGGCGTCCTCCTCGTCATCAACAACCGCAATCCTGAACATGGTATTTGGCTTCATTTGTGAGTTTTTAACAAGGATTAAGTTAATGATGGTCAAATTTAATCAGTTTTTTTTAACGTACACTTATCTTGGATAAACGTTATTTTTTTTAAACTGTTCCGCCCGCTTTTCTTTATGACCTGAGGGTTTAATGTGTGATATTTGGAACATTTATCATCATAAGTAAAAAAGCTTTTCAAGAGCAAGATATCCCCAATTGTTCAATATTTTTTCGTATATTCGTTTATAAGGCATCTTCCAAAATCGGTTAATCCCGGAACAGAAAGTCTCAATACTCTTCCTTTAAATGCTGCAATCGGCGAACAATCGTTGTACTGATGGGTTCTGACCAGGTATTTATTGGCAAGCGAAGCAGCACAGTTTATGGGCTAACCAAGGCAGCAATTGGTCAGCTTACCAAGAGCACGGCAATTGATTATGCTCAATATAATGTAAGAGTCAACTGCATCTGCCCGGGAACCATCGATACTCCGATGCTTGTGCCGTCTGTTGAGAGGTTTCATCAGACAAGTGGATTGCCTATTGAAGAGATAAACGAGATGTTAGTGAAAGCTCAGCCTGTGCAAAGGCTTGGAACACCACAGGAGATCGGCAATGCTGTTATGTTTTTATTGTCGGACGATTGTCCGTTTATGACAGGGGCACTGGTAAGTGCTGATGGTGGCTATACCTGCCAATAGACTTTCAATTTTGGGTATTCAATCCCGGAATAGAGATCTCAAACTGACAGGTGTGGAATGTATGGCTTTAAAAGTTATATTTTGTTAAATGCTTGATTTTTATTACTGATTCAACGAGGGATTAGCTAATTTTGCCATTATAGATAATAATTATGGTTAAATTAAGAATTTAAAAAACAGTCTATGAAAACGAAATTATGGGTATTCCTACTGGCAGTTATCCTGGTTGAATCATGTGTAAGTACCCGGAAATTTAATGAACAGGTAAGTCAGGTGGCAGCCGAAAAGTCAGCACACGATGCCACAAAACAAGATTTGAGTAGTTGCGCAAATACGGTAAAGAATGATGAGAAAAAGATAGCTTCTCTCCAGGCAGCCCTGGATGCGGCATCAGATCAGATTAACTTTCTGAAACAGAATAATAATCAGGCCTTAAAACAACTTGAAAATCTTTCTGTCATTTCCAACTCACAGGCTGAAAGCATTAAAAAGTCAATGGAAAATATGGGAGCAAAAGATAATATGATCTTCAGCCTTCAGTCTTCATTGGCGCAGCGGGATTCACTCAATATGGCACTGGTAATGAATCTTAAAGGGGCAATTGGGAATCTTGATGATAAGGATATCAACATCAAGGTGGATAAAGGGGTAGTATACGTCGATATCTCTGATAAAATGCTTTTCAAAAGCGGGAGTTATAACATTACGGACAGAGCCAGCGAGGTTTTGGGTAAAGTTGCTAAAGTACTTAAAAATCAAAAGGATATCGAGTTCATGGTTGAAGGACATACCGATAATGTTCCATTCAAAAAAGGTGACCTGCTCGATAATTGGGACCTCAGTGTAAAAAGGGCAACAGCAGTTATCCGGGTCCTTCAGGATAAATATGATTTAAATCCCGCCAAAATGACAGCAGCCGGCCGCAGCGAATACCAACCAATAAACAACAATGAAACTGATGAGGACAAGGCAGCAAACAGAAGGACACGTATTGTGATCCTTCCTCAGCTTGATCAGTTCTTTAAACTACTTGAAAGGCCCAAAAGATAGTTTCTCTGAATTGATTTAAAAAATTGCAGGAGTTACTTTAAGAATAAAGTTTTCCTGCTATTTTTTTTGGGGTATCCAAAGACCTTTATTTGGAGTCCGGCATTATTTTAGCTTTGCATGCCGGAGCCTGTTTTGAACAGGATTTCGCAAGACTATCACTCTTCACACAATTATCTTTTTTTTCGCAGCATCCTTTTTGCATTTCAGTTGGACAACACATTCCTCCGTGCATTCCACCAGGCATTCCGTGAGGACAGCCTCTCATCATCATCTCCTGCTGACAACAGCCATGACCGGTTTTATACCCGTGCGTCACTTTGCAGATGTGTCCAATAAAAAGAATAAAGCCTACTACGATAAAGAACCAGGAAATAAAATTAAAGAATTTGCCAAGCTCTTCTTTCCTTGTTTTGGCCAGCAACAAAGTGCCTGCAAGGATTGCCAGTAAAGAAACAGGTAATAAATGCATTTTCTTGAGGTATTAAGGGTGACTACTCTGTTAGCGGTTTTCGTCATCTCCGGTAAATTATGAATCCCATTATGGCAATGAGTTAATAATCACAGTCAAATATAGATTAAATATTGGATTTGTATAAAGTGCCTTATTAACAATTTTT
>CAIOOC010000610.1 GCA_903859795.1 uncultured Bacteroidia bacterium | reverse complement strand
TTTATATCTTAACTATCTGTCCTAATTTTGGGGAGTATCATATTAATTGGTTTTTCTGAAATATAATTTGTAAGTTCTAATGATGCTTTTTGAAAGTTATCGGTAGTTGATTCTTCGAAAATTTGCGAAGTATGAGTTAATACATTTGATGTTGTTATACCGATAATAGAAATACTTCCATTCTGGGAGACATCAATTAGTTGTGCATTTTGAAGTGTTTCCTTAATTGCAGGCAGTTCAAGTCTTTTATTAATATTTGATGCATCAGCTATTGCATTAACTTTATCCCTAGTTAATGTGCTTTCTTCATCAGAAGCAGCTAGACTTGATAAGAATAAGCCACACTTACCAGCTAATTGAATATCTTCAAATTCTGTAGTCCGAGTTATTTCTTGAAGCTTCTTCGTATGATGAATTATCCAAGCTCCTTCTGTTCTTTTTTCCATAGTTAAGTGATATTCTTGAAATTATTGGAAACGTCTTTACACAATCCGTTACAGTGTGAGACTAATAAAACTGTTGAGCCACCGTCAAATATTGAGTTTTTAATTAGATAATATTCACAATTCGTAACCACTAAATAGAGCAAGCTCCCGATACTGAAGCATATTTTTTTTGCAAGTCAAACAAAATTCATTCAATATACACGGCTTTCCTTGTGGATGTTTATTTCCAATATTTTTACCATGGAGAAGAAATAATGTATGAATTATCTGAGTTAAAAAAACATCTTTTGGAATAAGATTGTCCAGTAAATCTTTAACCACTTTGATTTGATTGTTATCATTATAGTTTGGATTCTCAGACCAAGGTAAATCAAATATCCAAGATGTAGAACGAAATACATTTACGTCAACTGCAATTGATGGTTTCCCTAACCCGATACTTAGGAGACAATCTGCCGATTTAGGTCCAACCCCAGGAATTTTCAATATTGCATTTCTGGCCTCTTCTAATTCCAATTTGCTAAGTGTTTCTATATCACCATTGAAATTATTCAATACATAATCAAGAGCTTTACGAATGGTTAATGACTTTTTATTTGCCATACCAGCAGGTCTAATACAATCTTCGATTTCTTGAGCAGTAGCTTTATATAAAGATGTAGAGTCAGGAAACTTAGTAATAAGATTGAAAACGGCTTTTTGTTCATTTTCTAATGTTGTTCTCAAAGAAATAAGAATTGCAACTAACATATAAATGATGGGTTTTCTTTTCCATTCAACCGGATGATCTGGTCTTGGGTAGGTCCTAGTATTTGAGAAAGAATAATGTTTTGACAACTCTAATGTGCTTTTTAATATTCGCCAAAGTTCAGAATTAGGTTCAACTTTGTCAAGATAGAATATTATTTTATTGCGTACATCATTGTCCGTTATATCTATCAAATTAATCATGCTCTTTTTTTAATCAAATATTTGTATTTATCATATTCATCAAGAAGTAATGAAAACCTAATTTTGGTATTGAAACTCAGTCTATATAGATCATTCTCATTATAATTTCTTTGTTCCACATATCTTAAACCGTATAAATCCTTTGATAAACTTTTAAAGCTTATTAGAATCTTATCACTTATTTCATCCGATTGATCTGCAGTTAGATCTATAATTAATCTATCATTTTCTAATTTAGATCCAATTTCTATCCAGCAATGATCCTCGATAAGAATTGATCCATGCTTATTTTCAACAAAACCTCTTTTAATGGTAATCAAATGTTTTTTTGCTAAATATCTATTAAACTTATAGAACAGATGCATTGAGGTAACAAAACACTGCCCCTTTGATATTGGTGACTTTCTAGCAAATAGAGTTTTCGGGTGAGCTGTTAACCTTGACCAACATCTTTCAAGTATATATCTTTCTTGGCAAAGATCTTGATAAACAGAATCCAAATCTAGATTCAAATTGATTTTTGTAATATATTTATCCATTCTCATATTCTTCTTTACTGATAGTATAGTAACATTTTATTGCTTCTATTAGTTTTCTTGCATTAGTTGTTAATGGTCTTGCCAACCATAAAATGGAAGGGGTAGTGTATGCTTGAGGTGTTTTTTCTTCCAAATCAGTTTTCCTGTTAAAATATAGTCCATTCTTATTATATCTATATTCCATTGGACTTGTAGCATATGGAGTAAAACTTGATCCTAAGAATATTCCGCCGTTGAATCCCAAGAATGGGTTTAGGGCAGTTATTAAAAAATCATGATAGTTTTGATCAACCCTATTTGAGTACCTAATAAATTTTACCACATTATCAAAGAATTTACTCATCATATTATGCGGTAATGGAGTAAAACCAAATGCCCTCGTCATAACATATACCTTTTCAATCGAGATGTCATGTCCAATTACATTTGACAAAGAATAAACTTGGTATTTTCTATCGCATTCAGAAACAGCACAATAACAAATTGGATATTGATACTCTTCTAAAAACAAACCAAAATGAAATTTGGTGTCACTTCTTCTTTTATGAATATAGTGAAGATTGTCCTGAATATCAAAACCTATATTCTCATCCACAATGCCAAATCTAATATTGAATGATTTTTCATTATTTTTTACAATCAGATTGTCTCCTTTATCAATTACCATTAAATTCTCAGGTAATCTGTCTATGCCATTCAGTAGTCTGTGTTTTAAATAAGTCTTTTCAAATTTATCTAAGGAGTTTCTAAGTTTCGTGAGTATATCTCGGATTAAATAAATCTCTGCTGATTGTGACGAATTATGAATAATACTATGGTTATAGAAAGGTAAGAGTACTCTTACTTGAACTGACAGATAACTTTTATCAATACCAAGTACCTTAGCAACAGTATCTATATCACTCGCATATGTTGAAGTTAAATAATCAACCCTATTATCACGCAGAGAATTTATTAAAGGCTTTGCACCAATATGTTCTTTTAAAGAGCTAAATTTCCTTTCCGCTATAGACATTGCTTGATCTAGGTGAGAATAAAATAGATTTTTGTCACCATTGTTGTGTATTACAACATCTGCCATTAATTTTAATTCAGGAATTGTTAACTCTGTTTCAAAATTCTCAGCATTCAATTGCTCTTCCTCACTCTTTATATTATCTCTTGCGACCAACCTAGGAAATCGAGTATTGAAATCAGCTTCAATATATATTAAAAAGGCTCCCAAACAAAAATCCTTTATTATTCCAACAACATCTCCTCTTCTAACATCATCAATCAAAATGTTTTTTTTGGGTACAGCTTCCCTTAATAAACTCTCCACCAATTTTTGTGGCCCCATTTTAGACATTAATTCAACGCCAAGTACCTGTAAATTTCTCCTATTGATTTCTAATTTT
>CAIOOC010000609.1 GCA_903859795.1 uncultured Bacteroidia bacterium | reverse complement strand
CCCCTTGCCTGCAGTAAGTCCCCAGCCCCCATAGGTGTCATCCAGCCCTGGGGCATTGGTCATCAGGAAATCAAACGGGCGTATGGCCGGATAAGACTTTATTTGATTATATATAGCCTCTGATGTCTTGTTATCAACAACTCGTAAGGCTACGGCATCAGCATTGGCAACACCTTCGAGATACCCATAGTGCTGCTGCCCTAAAACGCCATGTTTAATTCCTCCGGGTTCCACAGATTTAACAAAATAGCCTCCCGGAGCCATTAATTTTGGAAGCGATTCGCGCGTAATCTTTCGGCGATGCTCATACTCTTCCAGCTTTACTTTTTCACCTGTTAACTTATATAGCTCCACCATCCTGTCCAAAGCAGCGAGATAGGTAATTGAAAGACCTGCAAGATATCCTTTGCCGAATGATCCGTCTGGCTGCTTCACACCTCCATAGCTGGGGGCTAGCAGATTACAGGCAGGTCCTACAAGGAACAGGTTATTCTTCAGATCGCGGGTTTTTTCGATGAAATCGCACGCCTTCTCCATCCTGGGGAGATAGTGTTCTAAAGCCTTTTGGTTACGACCCACAAGGAGGATTTCTGATTGCATTACCACTCCTGCTGCAGTTGCTTCGTAGAACCACTCATGCATCTTTACATCCCCGTCCCCCTGTTTGTATATAATATGTTTTGGAGCCGCCGCGTCACCAAGGCTTCCGTCGGGAGCAATTAGCTCCGAAAGCTGATTGGGTGTTCCATCACCCCATCCCCCTTTGCGCTTTCCATCGCCCTGGTTATCCCAAAAGAGATCCCAGGAGCGCTGTAGTATGCCAGTCCATGGCTCCTGGAGAAACGGAGTGGCTGAATACGAAAATCCATAACTGTTTTGAATCCACCAGGCACCCCAACCCGCACCTTCAGTAAAGGTATCCCAGTCGGCATTGTAGATCATTGTAAGATTTGGTACAACCGGATTCGGATGGAAAAAGGCAAACGACTCGTCGATGAGCCTTAAAAAGTTAATATCACCAGTTCCGGAACAGTATTTTCCCTCATAGGCAAAAGTCTTAAGAGGCACCTTTGCATGAGATACAGCTTTCCCTTTTTTCTTATGGGACTTTTGAGGTGCTGCAGCGAACGTATTTAAGGTGATGATGAGCAATAGAAGAACCGTGAGCCTTTTCATATTTTTAGATGATTTTGTTACAAAAGAAAACATTCTTTCCCGGCTTTTGAAATCGCAGGATAAGTGAACGGGTGACTATCAACGCCTTGAACAGTCGCCCGCTCGCAATACGATGGTCTTATTTGGTATACAAGACTTATCAAAAAATCTGCTCGAGCACATGTTTTCTCTCGCGGTGAATTTTAGAGATCAGCTCACCAAAAAGGGTGTTGGCCCAGGCAAACCATTTTCTGGTATACTCTTCAGCAATGTCTCTGTGAAATGCCTCGTGCATAAATCCTGTTCCGGCATGGGAGTTTTTCAGCCATTTGAGACATTGGGTAATCTCCTCGTGGTTGGATGAAGTCATTGCCCTCATTATGATGCTCATTGGCCAGATCATGTTGGCTCCAACGTGCGGACCCCCGATCCCTGAGGCAACCTTCCCCTGGAAAAACCATGGATTATCCTGACTTAATACAAATTTCCGTGTATTCAGATAAAGTTCACTGTCGGCTTTAATAGTTCCAAGGTAGGGCATCCCCAGAAGACTCGGAACATTGGCATCATCCATATATAGCCTGTTCCCGTATCCGTCGATCTCAAAAGAGAGTATCTTGCCAAAATTCAAATGATTAGCGGCTGCATGTTTTTCCAGCGCAGTTTCAACTGAGTCTGCCAGAGCATTGCATTGGGCAGCAAACTGAACATCCTTGTAAACTGATATTACCAGTTCGGCCATCTGTCGCAGTGAAACCAGGGCGAAATAATTCGAGGGGATCAGGTATAAATAGGTGGTGGCATCATCTGAGGGGCGGAATGTTGAACAAATCAGGCCATTCGGTCTTACAGGATTCCCGTAACCGGCACCACATACCGTATCT
>CAIOOC010000608.1 GCA_903859795.1 uncultured Bacteroidia bacterium | reverse complement strand
CCATCTGACGCTGCTGCCAGCTGTGTACCTTCCGTACCATCTATCGCCTGCAGCACTCCTGAGGCACTTGCCTGGGATGCATCGTTCAGAAACAATGCCGATCCTTCCGGACGATCAATGAAAAATGTTCATACACAAGCATATAAGTAGCAATAAGGGTCAATGTAAGGGTCAATGATTATTGACCCTTACAACTATCCTCTCTTTATTTGTAACTTGACTCAAGAATCTTGAAGAGTTCGTCCGACGGGACATTACCCATGATTTCTCCGTTAAACGCAACCGAGATGTGCCCACTCTCTTCACTGACAACAATGACATAAGCATCCGTTTGTTCCGAGATTCCGATGGCGGCCCTGTGCCTCAATCCCAGTTCATGACTTATTTCCAGCTTCTGAGATACTGGCAAAATACAACGTGCCGCTTTAATTCTGTTTAAAGTTACTATCACGGCACCGTCATGCAAGGGTGAATTTTTAAAAAAAATACTTCTGATTAACTCTGAGGTTATTACTGCATCAATAATTTCGCCGGTTTCGACATACTCCTGTAGTTCACTCTCACGTGCCAGGACAATAAGCGCTCCTGTGCGGCTTTGTGACATTTGGAGGCATGCCTCCACGATAGAATGTAAACTTGCCTTTGATGCAAACTTAAATTGATTTAAAAAGAGACTTTCCAGTGAGAAGCGACGATTGGCGCGGTATCTGCTTCCAAGCATTAGAAGGAACCGTCGGACCTCCTGCTGAAATACAATGATAATTGCAATGACCCCGACACCGAAGAGTTGTCCCAGAATAGATCCCAACAACTCCATTTTTAAGGACTTCACCACCAGCCATACAACAAAAATGATGAATATTCCCATAAATATATTAAAGGCAACAGTTCCCTTAACTAATTTATAAATCTCATAGAAAATAATGGCTACAAGAAATATATCAATCACATCAAGAAACCTGACCTGTATAAATAACTCTGTCATTTGGTGCTTTTTTTAATTTTGTCAACCAGATGAATTGCCTCAACTGCCTCTCTTACATCATGCACCCTTAGAATATCGGAACCACCGGCCAGTGCAATCGTGTTAAGCACAGAGGTGCCATTCAGACTCATATCAGGGGTAACATTTAACTCTTTCCATATCATCGCCTTGCGAGATAAACCAACCAGCAGCGGCAATTCAAAAATGCGAAAAGCATCCAACCGGTTTAGTAATTCAAAGTTATGGCCAGCTGTTTTTCCAAAACCAAATCCAGGATCTATTATGATGTCACAAACCCCCAACTGCTTTAATTTCTGTACCTGTGAAGATAAGAAAAAGATAACCTCCTTTACAACATCTTCATAAACAGGATTATCCTGCATAGTGTCACTACGTCCCTTCGAATGCATAAGAATATATGGAAGATTTAATTCAGCCACAGTATCAAACATATGATTATCAAAAGTTCCGCCTGAAATATCATTTACAATAAAGTCACCGATTTCACGAAAAACCAATCTGACAACTTCCGAACGATAGGTGTCAACTGAAAGTGCCACATCAGGAAATTCACGTCTCACAATCTTAACGGCGGGAATCAGCCTGTCGAGTTCTTGCTGTAAGCTTATCTCACGGGCTCCGGGTCGGGTTGACATTGCACCAATATCGATAAACTCCCCCCCTTCCCCGATGATCTGTGAGGATCGTTTAAGGATCGTCAGATCTGATGTATAAGCACCTCCATCATAAAAGGAATCAGGAGTAGTATTTAGAATTCCCATTACTACAGGGAAACTTAAATCTATCAAACGACCATTAAGGTTAAGACTATACTTTTTCTTATAAAAGCATTTATCGTTTCTGGTAAACAGCATTTTCAATTTTTATCTGCAGGGAGTAACAACGAAATAAAAATAAAAAGCACCGTTTTGAAGATGCCGCCGAAAACAAGGGCGCCGGGACCGCCCTTCACGAGGCCCGCGCCGATCATGCCGCCGATCAAGGCATGAGAAGAGCTCGTCGGGATGCCGAAGTACCAGGTGATCAGATT
>CAIOOC010000607.1 GCA_903859795.1 uncultured Bacteroidia bacterium | reverse complement strand
CTTTACCGATTGTGATAACTCCGGTTTGCTGCGGGAATAACAATGTTTTTTTCAATGTGCCGACGTTATAAATCTCTCCGTTATACGATTCCCGCTGCAGAGATATTTGCTGAGGAAGGGGTACATCCTGAGACCAGAACCCCTCGAAACTTGGCAGTGAAATATCTTCAAATCCGTTCAGATTAACTTTCGAATAAATTTTTATTGTGGCCATCGAATGATCGCCCTTATATAAATTTTTGCGATCAATAATCAGTTTTACAAAAAGATCATTCTTTGGTACGCTCCCCGGAGTTGCTGTGGGTTGCTCAGTACCTCCTCCAGCCGGTTTTGCTGAACCTTTGACAACCTCAATAGTAACTGCATTTGAGGTAACTGTCGAACCGTTTACATTGATAGAGGCAGGATTGATGGTAAAGCGGCCATCTTTTTTAGCCTTTAAAATGAACAGGTAAGAGAAAGATACGGATTGGGAACTCACACCGTTTACGATCTGGAAAGAACTGCTCTGCGAAGTTGAAGGTCCCATAAGGACATCAAAATCAGACAATTCTGGTAGTTTCAGGTTTTGTCCTTTGGCATTCAGCGTGAAAGCAAGCCGGAACTGTTCACCAAGTTCAACTATTTTAGGTGCTTCCATTGTAAAGCTTACCTGCTGGGAAATCCCGCGTAAACTAAATAGTAAAACACAAACTAAAAGATAGAGATGTTTAAGTCTCATGGTGTGATTCTATATTTTATTAAATAATAATATTCAAAAATAGTTATTCTTACCAGTTTTTTTCAACTTTCATTTTTTCAGCCCTTTGTGCCTGAGCTTTTTTTACCTTTTCCTGAGTCTGTTTTTCATCATTCTCAAGGGCCTTCAACATTTGTTCTGCACTCTGTTTAGAGATCTTATTTTGCTGAGGTTGTTGCTTCTGGTCTTTATTATCCTGATTTTTATTCTGATCCTGTTTATCCTTGTCCTTATTCTGATCCTGTTTGTCTTTATCCTTGTCTTTATTCTGATCTTTTTTGTCCTTGTCTTTATCTTTGTCCTTGTCCTTTTTATCCTGATCCTTTTTCTTCTGCTCCTGATCTTTCTTCTTCATTTTCATCGCATATGCCAGATTGTACTTTGTTTCAGGATCATTTGGATTGATGCGCAAGGCTTTTTCATAGGCCTGGATACTAGGATCAAATTTTTTCTGGGCGAGAAGTGAATTTCCAAGGTTATGATAGACCATTGTTTTTTCAATCGGATCCTTAGTCTTTTCTGAGAGTTTCTCAAATTCAGTTGCTGCCTGATCTGGTTTGTTTTGTTTATAAATTGAATTGGCTAAATTGAACTGCCAGTGGAAATCTTCTGGTTTAATCTCAAGTCCGCGACGATAAGCAACTTCGGCCTTACCAAAACTTATCGTGTCCAGTTTGGCTGTATCTTTAAGTCCTAGATTATAATAGTCGTTTCCTTCACGGATAAACTTTCGTTCCTTTTGTGCAAATGCCTGATTGGCAAAGACAAATATCAACAGGATTAGTATTATTTTTTTCATGCGTATATAATTTGTTTCTTAAAGGTCGCATGGAATAACCATAAGGCAATGTTTATTCCAATTTGTGATTTCTCGTCCATGGCTATTTCATCACATTCCTCATTTTTGGTTTCCAAACAGCCTGAAGTTACGGAGCCATTTATTTTTCCTGTCAAGGATCATAAAATCGAGTAAAATAAAGCATAAGGCCAGTAAAATAAACAGGGGAAACTGGTCGTTGTATTCGGCATAGTCGCGCG
This sequence comes from uncultured Bacteroidia bacterium, assembly GCA_903859795.1. Classification (GTDB taxonomy): domain Bacteria; phylum Bacteroidota; class Bacteroidia; order Bacteroidales; family Prolixibacteraceae; genus JAAFHB01. The sequence continues at coordinate 3,228 of CAIOOC010000607.1, read as the reverse complement.
AATTCAATTCTGATTTCTCCATTTTCTCAATTTCATTAAACAGGTTATTCAATCCAACCTCGGCATTGTTGGCCCTGATATATGTGCCACCGCCGGCAGCAGCAATCTGGGTCAACATATTTTCATCCAATTTTGTAACTACAATATTGTTTTGTTTATCTTTCATGAAATCTCTGCTTCCTGTACCTCCTACAGGTATTGGAGCTCCCTGTGGCAGTCCCATGCCGATTGTGTGCACGATAATTTTTTTCTCCAATGCTTCCTTTGCAGCTCCAATCGCGTCATCCTCATGATTTTCGCCATCAGTGATGACAATTACAGCCTTGCTTCCTGCAAAATCTGGGGTGAAGGATTTGACTGCCATCTGAATTGCTGCTCCAATTGCAGTCCCCTGTACAGGGACAATACTGGTATTTATGGCATCCAAAAATAGTTTGGCAGAGACATAATCGGTAGTAATGGGAAGTTGAACATAGGCCTGTCCGGCGAAAACAATAAGTCCTATTTTATCGTTTCGTAGGCGCTCAGTAAGCTTTGCAATCGCCCGTTTAGCCCGTTCTAGCCTGTTGGGTTTAATGTCTTCGGCCATCATACTGTTCGAGACGTCAAGGGCAATGATCAATTCAACACCTTTTCGTTTTGAAGTCACTAATTTGGATCCAAACTGTGGCTGAGCGAGAGCTGAAATTATCATGCCTAAAGCCATCATCCATAACAGGAATTTAATGACTGGGCGGTTTCCTGAAACACTGGGCATTAATTGTGCAATTAGTGCGCGGTCGCCAAAAAGACGGAGTGAACGGCGCCTGCCTATTCTCGACAGAATAAACAGGATAAAGAATGCCGGGATTACCAGCATCAGGTAGAAATATTCTGGATGTGCAAATCTAAATGATTCCATAACTCAATTTTTTTTCTGATTCCTTTACGGAATATGCCTGAATACTGCAAATTGCAGAATCAGGGCCAGTAACGCAAGGATAAGGGCACCAATGGCATACCGGCGATATTCTTCATTCTTTTTACTGAACTCTTTATTTTCAATCTTTGATCTTTCAAGGCGATCAATCTCTTTGTAAACCTCAATCAATGTTTTATTGTTTGTGGCGCGGAAATATTTTCCGTCGGTAATATTGGCAATGTCCTGGAGTGTTTTTTCATCAATTTTGACCTCCATATCGCGCATCTGGACTCCAAAAGGTGTTTGTACAGGGAACGGTGCCATTCCTATGGTCCCAATACCTATTGTGTAGACCCTGATACCGAATGTCTTGGCAATCTCAGCAGCAGTGATGGGAGCAATCTCGCCACGATTATTTTCTCCATCAGTCAGAAGAATGATTACCCTGCTTTTAGCCTCACTATCTTTTAGCCGTGAAACTGCATTAGCCAAGCCTAGTCCGATAGCTGTTCCGTCTTCGATCATTCCGCTTTGTAAATCCTGGAAAAGATTAATCAACACGGCACGGTCAGTTGTAAGAGGGCACTGTGTAAAACTTTCAGCCGAGAATACAACGAGTCCGATACGGTCATATTGACGCCCGGCGACAAATTTGGTAGCCACCGACTTGGCTGCTTCAAGCCTGTTTGGCTGGAAGTCACGGGCAAGCATAGAGCTCGACAAATCGAGTGCAATCATGATGTCAATCCCTTCGACTGTCTGGTTTTGCCAGTTGTCGGATGACTGCGGGCGGGCCAGACAAACAACCAAAAGTGTCAATACAGCAAGCTGCAAAATGAAAACTGCATGACGCAAGGCATGCTTCCAGGTGAGCGGAGTTTTTTTAAGAGCCTCAATTGAGCTGATCTGGATGCTTGCCTTCGATTTTTTTTGACGAAGCACATACCAGACTATCATTGGAACTAACCCGAACAACAGATAAAAAAGTTCAGGTCTTGCGAATACAATATTGTTCATAACGGAGTTTCCTCTTTATTATCTTTCAAATCAACTATTGGCTTGTCCTTCACTTCCGGTTTTTCGGGTTCTGGTAACTCATTAACTGCCTCATTTGTTGTCTCTTTAACAAAAAGATAGGCATTTGTAAGCATATTGAAATTTTCGTCCGGAAGAGGCGTAAGCTTCGCAAACTTTACCAGATCGGCAAGTTCAAGAATCTCTTTCAGTTCGAGTACCGATTTCGTGTCGATCTGAGTCTTCAAACTTTTAAACCCGTTTAATATCTCCGGAGTTGTTTGTTCCATAGCGGCCATCACAAACCTGTCTTCGATATAAACACGGATAATGTCGGTAAGTCGGGTATAGTAATCTTTCACCTTCTCCTGTTGCCACAAATTTTCGCTTTTCAGTTTATCAAGCTCCTGTAAAGCTATTACATGAGGGGGTAACTTGGGTTTCGGAGGGCGCTGGAACAAAGGTCTGTTTTTGTTCCTCCGGCTTATTGCATAGATCACCAAAAACACAATAGCTGCAAGAAGTATTATTGCCAGTAACCAGGGGGCAATCTCTTTAAAGGTTACCGGAGCTTTAAATGGTTTTTTAATGTCGACAGGACCCTTCTTAAGATCTACATTCGGGTATTTTACAAACAGTGTCAGATCATTGCTTTTCAGGGAATCTGTATGGTCGCCGTTTTTGAACCTAAAATAGAACGCGGGAATGTAATGCGCTCCGCTGTCAAAGCAGGTGACCAGGTAGGTTTGCTTTAACTGAAGTCGTGTTCCATCAAGTTTGGATGTATCGATTTTCGATTTTTTCAGAATCTCGATTTTTTGAATGGAATCGGGCAGATGTGGAAAATCAATTTTTAACCCTGCACTTTGCTCGACAACCACCATTAATTTAATCTGGTCGCCCAGCCAAATAGAATCATGTTCAAGGGCTGTTTTAAGCCTTATCTCCTGTCCATTAACCCGGATAAGCAAAATAAACAGAATGCCCAATAAGCAAATGTATTTCAAATTAAATGTTCTGCTCATAATTTATGTTCCCTTTTCTTGAAAAGTGCAACGAGCGACTTCACGTAATCTTCACGCGTACTGATATTTACATAGTCCAATCCTGTTTTTTTCAGTAAGCTGTCCAATTGCTTGTTTCTTTCGCTCCAATGCCTGCGATAGGTTTCCCTTACATTTCTGCTTGAAGAATCAACCCAGAGATATTCTCCTGTTTCTGCATCTTTAAATTTAATCATCCCAACAGATGGCAGTTCAGCTTCCCTTTCATCATATATACGAAGACCTACCATATCATGTTTGTTATTGGCG
>CAIOOC010000606.1 GCA_903859795.1 uncultured Bacteroidia bacterium | reverse complement strand
ATTGTTAATGCTTATTTCTAAAATTTGTATTGTAATCCGGTTCTGAGGATACTTTCGAAATATCGCGGGTTACCCGGATAAGCAGGTAATAAGGATAGTCCGGGCAATTCGGATCCATAATGGTATACGTTAGCCGTTGCTGTCAGCTGCCAGGTCAGTCTTTTAAAAACTTCCCAGTCAAAGCCACTTGTTGCTAAAAGGTTTTTATTCGCTGTGAAGGGGGAAGTAGTACTAAGACTGTATTGCAATTGACCTTTAAGTTTGAATTTTGAATTCATTTTCCAGCTCATTCCGCCAGTGGCTGTAAGTAAGGTGAGGCTAATTGAAGGAGCCGAATTTTTAAACCACATGACGCTAAAATCAGGGCTTATCTTACTGTTAAAAAATGTCGGAACATAAAGCAGCAATGCCGTTTGTGTATTGTTTTTAGTCGTGTTGGGCGGAATTATTGTTGTTTCGTCGTATTTACTCCAGGTATATGTTCCACTGAGCAAGTTGCTCATGGTTGTGCCGTTCCAGGTATAGACCGGGTTAACAGACAATTCGTTACTGACACTTTTATAACCCGAAAGTCCCGGTGAATTGAACCCAAAATTATTAAAACCTGCATTCATACTGAACTGGTCAGTAAACTGGGTAAAGACATTAAAGTTCGCAATAATTTGTTTGGTAAGGTCGGGGCCGGCAGTGCGGCTCAGGTTCCCATAACGTTCGCCAATACTTCCGACGATGTTCATCTTCTTTTTCCATGCATTGAAACGTGTGTTCACAAGGTATTCCATTTTATCATTAGTCATAAACTGAAATCCAGCTGTATAATACCCGGCGCCATAATAATTGAACTTAGTCCCTATTTCCCAGTCGCTTCCTTTCTTGGCAATCCCAAGCATTACAGCATTATCTTTACCTGTGGAAGTATGGGAGTTGATAAATGGCTTAAAATCCTCAACCGGCGTGATAGAGAGAGGAGCATTTAAATCTCGTGTAAAAAAACTCTGGCCAAGTTCGATATGATAATTCCACCCTTTTTCTGTTTTGACATTAGCCAAAAAACTCACCACCATATTCTCCTGAGGTTCAATTGGGAACAGCGGAGGTGAAGTTACTGAACCAGTTTTGTCAACAGATTTAACGATATTAAATCCGGCAAAATACTTCCCTTCCTTTTCCAGTCCAAGCTGCGCCATCCACTGGTTACGCTGGAAAGCGCCGGGTACGCCGTTGGGATTAGGAATAGAAGGTGCTACATAATTTATCGGCCCTTGCGATACCCCTTTAAAAAGTTTAATCCTGAATTTTCCGGGGGCCAGATTAACCCCGTAACCAAATATCCCCAGGTCACCTGTACTCAGATCGCTGTATTTTATATATTGGGTACCCAGCAGGAACTCTGTATTTCCAATTTTGGGACGTAAGCCAAAGTTATTTACTGGGTTCGTAAGGAACTGCCAGAAGTTTTGTTTCATTCCAGGCGGAAGTGCAAAATTGCTAAAGCCCTGATTGAAATTGTTTTGCCCAAAATTCAGATTAAAATTAAAGTTGACCGGAATTTCCCACTTGCCGTAAGAAAAGACCGGATTAAACGAGTACCTCAACAGATTCCAGGGTTTACGGGCTTTATAAAAATCGGGCGTTGACGTGCCCGGTGTTTTATTGAGCCCGTACCCTTCGTAAAAGATCCCCATGTCACCCTTTATAGTCAGAGAATCCTTTTTTTCTCCGGCAGTTACCTCAAACGAAAGGAATATAGCCAGGATTGATACTATTTTAGTTAAATGGTTCATAGTTCTTAATTCTTAATGCAAGGTTT
>CAIOOC010000605.1 GCA_903859795.1 uncultured Bacteroidia bacterium | reverse complement strand
TGTTGAATGATTCATTTGTACAACTGATTTTATTAGTTGAAAGGTCGCAAAATAACACTGTCCCAATCTGGAAGGATTTTTGTATTTCATCCCGTTTAAAAAATAGATTGAGCTTTTGCTCCTTACTTTTGTTTAACTTTCCCTACTTTGACCTTTTGCAATGCCATAAAATGTAGAACATGGCTGATTAAGTGCGACAAATTATAAGTTCAGAATAACCAACTGTCAGATAAGAAGCTTAATTTGTTGGATTGATTCAAATTTCATGATTTAAGATTTTAACTTTGGAGTGGTCATTGTAAATAGTTTGATTCCTGCTCTGCAGTAACCTTAATCTATCCTAATCAATTGTATGCATTATGGAGTAACCGTGAGAAGATGATGGACCAGCGAAAACGAGACATCTGAGTGATCATGGTTATTCCATTGCACTATTGGGGAACATTAAAACCAATTTTGTTATGATTAAAGAAAGTGATTCTCAAAAGAAAAGTTTGGAAGCGATATTTAGAGCAGCTTCTTATGCTCCGATTTTTAAGCAGAATCCAAAGTATTGTCTAAATCAGTTTGCAGAACTTACTCCTTACATCTCCTACATAGATTTAAAAAAGAATAAACTTATGATAAAAGGATCTCCAGTAGGTTCAAAACATACTTCTGATACCGGACGGAGAGAAGTTATTGTTGAATATGCCACTATCGACGAACTTCTTAATGACGGATGGCAGCTCGATTAGCCAGGATAGGGAAAAGAAATTTGATTTTTCGTGTATTTCTAATCGTTTTGATAATGAGGAAGATATACTTTGCTAATAAGGCTATCCTTTCTGTACAGTGAATCCTTTATTAACTAAATACCTAATAAATTGATAAATATGACCTGTCTTATCCTATGATAATATTTGTAGATTTGGTGCACATGAAATAATTAAGAAGGGAATAGCTATCAAAGATAGTAGCAGTCAAATCCTGACTAAAAATATTGTTTTATACAATCATTCATTAAAGAAATAATGGGTAGTCTTCCGGCTACCCATTTTCTATTTTATTCGCCTTGCTTAGTACAAAATGTATATCATATTAAGAAAAATCCAGATTTTCTTAATATGGAAAGCCATCTAAGTGGACAATAGTCTTGTATTTTTCATGAAAATTGGGTATATTTAAAGAAGAGAAAGCTGTGTGCAAATTAGGTATGAACCAATACCGGAACGTCATGAAAAACTTTGAGGAAACACTTAACGAGATTGGAACCCTTAAAACGGAAAGTAAGTCGAATGTAAGGTCTGCGAAACTGCATATACTCAAGAATGAGATCGAATATTTTGAGACATCACTTGCATATAAAAAAGGGAGGATTTACCCAGGTATTGATGAAATTGCATCTTTTGAGCACGATAATTTATTTGAATTCTTTGGCAATGAGGATCTTGCGGAGATTGGGAAAAGGATTGTGTTGTTAAGGAGGTTAATCAGGGAGGCAATGAAAGTCTAATTTAAGCGCAAAAAAAGGATGCTCAGAAGAACATCCTTTTTTTAAATCCAAATTGGTCCTATTTTTTCAACGCTGTAATATTAAATGTCAGCGTAAAATCGTCATAAATTACCTTATCTCCCAAATTCTCAAAAAAACTGCTTGAGCCAAATTTAACTCCAAACTTTGCGCGGTTAATCGTCATGATACCTTCAGCATTTAGCGTTTCACCATTTTGTGTAACCTTTGCCGTAAATTCGATTGGATTTGTTACTCCTTTAATCGTGAGATCGCCTGCGAACTTGTAATCGTTGCCAGAAACGGAGGTCACCTTTTTTACCACCAATTTCGATTCCGGGAATTTTTCAACTGCAAAGAAATCATCTGATTTTAAATGGCCGGTAAGTTTTGCATTATATCCTGCATCGGTAAGGTCCACATCAACAATTGTTTTCATATCGATAACCAATGTTCCACCGGTAATACCCGTCTTGTCTGCGGAAAGTACTCCATTTGAAACTGCTATCGTGCCATTGTGCTTGCCTGTTACTTTCTTTGCTTCCCATTTTACCTGGCTGGCTGTTTTATCAACGACAAAATCAGAAGCTTTGATACTTAAATTAACACTAATGATGGTCACAAATAAGAAGACCATTTTGAAGGTTGCCTGACGAAGAATTCTACTTTTATTCATATTCATTTTTTAATTAATTTAATTTTTACTAATTTCTTTTATAATCAATTTTTTTACAATGCAAAAATACATAGTTATTAAGGGTCAGTGGTGACAGAAATTAGAAATGATGTGGTACAATTAGGAAAT
>CAIOOC010000604.1 GCA_903859795.1 uncultured Bacteroidia bacterium | reverse complement strand
GTTTCGAATGAATACCTTAATAACGGATACCTCTTTTATAATCTGAGTCCTGTGGAGGTAAGTGTTCAAAATGACTCCATAGATTTTGAATTTAGAATGGTTGAAGGTACGCAGGCTACAATCGATAAAGTAGGGATTAAGGGAAATACAAAAACAAATGAACATGTTGCACGAAGAGAACTGTTTACCCGCCCGGGACAATTATTCAGTAAGGAAAACATCATTCGTTCCGTACGGGAGTTATCTCAAATGGGGCATTTCAATCCGGAAACCATTAAACCTGATGTGATTCCCCACCCGGAAGATGGTACAGTGGATATCAACTATGAACTTGAAGAACGGGCCAATGACCAGATTGAACTCTCGGGTGGCTGGGGTGCCGGTATGTTTGTGGGTACTGTGGGTTTGAAATTCTCGAATTTCTCTATCAGGAACATTCCGAATAAAAAAGCATGGAAACCACTTCCTACTGGTGATGGTCAAAATGTTTCGCTTAGGGCCCAGACAAATGGCAGTTATTATCAATCCTATAGTCTCTCCTTTACCGAGCCATGGCTTGGAGGTAAAAAGCCAAATTCATTGACATTTTCTGTTTATTACTCCAAACAGACCAGTGGTAACCAGTCGTATAATTATACCGGGAATTATTCCGGATACGGAAATGCCTATGGAAGTGGCTACGGTGGCGCTTACGGTAGCGGGTATGGTGGCGGTTATTACAATCCTTATAATTACGTAATTACTCAGAAGATGGGAGTAATTGGCGGTGCACTTGGACTTGGTTACCGGTTAAAATTCCCGGATGACTTCTTTACAATGTACCATGAGTTATCGTATCAGTTGTATGTGCTTGATAACTGGCAGTATTTTTTCTTCAAGAACGGAAGATCGCATAATCTTAGTTTTAAAACGGTTTTTGGACGTAACTCAACGGATAACCCGTTGTATACCAAAAGAGGATCTAACTTCTCCTTTATGGTGCAATTTACACCGCCATATTCGTTGTTTTCGAGTAAGGATTATTCCAGTCCGTTGCTGACTCCCGAGGAACGCTATAGTTTAATTGAATATCATAAATGGGTCTTTAAAGGGGATGTTTTCACGCCGCTAAGTGCTAACCAAAAGTTTGTTCTAAGGTCGAAATTTGAAACGGGATACCTTGGATATTACAATAAGAATCTCAGATCTCCATTTGAAAGTTTCCGTGTAGGAGGCGACGGGATGTCGGGTTACAGCATGTATGGAAGCGATATCATCGGATTACGCGGATACGCCAACAACTCCCTGACACCGGCTAATGGTGGAAATATTTATGAGAAGATCACTCTTGAGTTAAGGTATCCGATTACCCTGAGTCAATCAGCTACAATTTATGGTCTTACCTTTATGGAGGCCGGTAACTCTTGGTTTGACATTGTTGATTTTAACCCGTTTAGCATAAAACGTTCTGCAGGTTTGGGAATCCGTATATTCCTCCCTATGTTTGGTCTGATGGGCTTCGACTGGGGGTATGGATTTGATGATGGATATACCAAAGGAACGGGAGGCAGCCAGTTCCACTTTATTATGGGACAACAGTTCTAAAATTAGTTGATTTTATTTGGTCTGATTTTTGATTACATATTTTAAATATTAATACTTTTGGATATGAAAAAGTTAATAATCATTCTTCTGTTTCTCACCGTTTCGGCAGGTGTTAGTTTTGCGCAGAAATATGCTTACGTTGATACACAATATATTCTTGGGAATATCCCCTCTTACAAAGCCGCCCAGGATCAGCTTGATAAGTTTTCACAGCAGTATCAGAAAGAGCTGGAAACCCTTCATGCAGAGCTTGATAAAATGTATAAGGATTTTCAGTCTGAAGTTGTCTTGTTATCCGATGATATGAAACGTAAACGGGAAGATATCATTATTACTAAAGAGAAGGAATATAAGAAATTGCAGCGTCAGTATTTCGGAGCTGAGGGTGATTTGTTTCAGAAACGGCAGGCCCTGGTTAAGCCAATCCAGGATGATGTTTATAAGGCTATCCAGGAGATTTCAGAACAGGGGGCTTATTCGATTGTTTTCGAT
>CAIOOC010000603.1 GCA_903859795.1 uncultured Bacteroidia bacterium | reverse complement strand
TAAAATTAAACATTTTATTTATTTTTATCGTTTCCAAAGATAACTAAATAGGCTTAAATATTTTGGAGAAATATTTTCGGCTGCAATTTTGTGTTTTTCTAAAAGAAATTTTTAAATTTGTATTTATTCAGATCGGGAAGGGTTCCGGCATACCGGAGTTCTTCTTGTTTTTTATGTATTATAAGCAAAAAATAATAACCAAATGGGCAAAATTACTTATGTTTCTGCCGAAGGCTTAAAAAAACTTAAGGCAGAGCTGGATCAAATGGTCAATGTCGAGAGGCCTGCCATCTCCAGAAATATAGGGGAAGCGATTGAGAAAGGGGATATCTCTGAGAATGCAGAATATGATGCAGCCAAAGATGCTCAGGGAATGCTTGAGGCTAAAATAGCCCTTTTGCAGGCTCAATTGGCAAGTGCCCGAGTTATTGACCAGTCAAAAATCGAGACGGATGTTGTTCAGATAATGAACAAGGTTACCATTAAGAACGGGAAAAATAATTCGACAATGGCCTATACAATTGTTTCCGAGCACGAAGCAGATTTAAAAATTGGCAAGATAAGTGTCAACACACCGATAGCGCAAGGGCTTTTGGGTAAGAGAATTGGTGACACAGTTGAGATTAAGGTGCCATCGGGTGTCATTCCTTTCGAAATAATTAATATTGAATTAGGTATTTAGCTAAAATCAACCTCCGAAAAATGGCTACTATTTTTTCTAAGATTGTAAATGGAGAAATTCCCTGCTATAAAGTTGCTGAAAACGATAATTACCTCGCTTTTTTAGATATTTTCCCGATTGCTGCTGGTCATGTATTGGTAATTCCAAAAGTCGAAACAGACTATTTATTTGATTTGGATGACGCGGAACTGTCAGGCATTATCCTATTTTCCAAACAGGTTGCGGCTGCTATCAAAAAGGCTATTCCCTGTAAGAAAGTAGGAGTTGCAGTTCTTGGGCTGGAAGTGGCACATGCCCATATTCATCTTATTCCGTTGAATAGCGAAAACGACATAAATTTCTTAAAACCAAAGTTGAAATTTTCATCTGACGAGTTTGCAGATATTGGAGCAAGGATTGCCAAGGAATTTGCGTGACAATCCAACTATTTTACCCTTCCCGGGTTTTTCCGTATAAATTCCTCCCAATTTTTCATCGTACCTCCGGAGACCGGATTTTTTAACTGAAGAAAATGACAGACTGCTGTTGCCAGGCCATCAGTTGCATCGAGGTCATCAGGCATGATTTCAAGATTATACATCTGCTTTAAAAAATAAGCTACCTGTTCCTTTGTTGCGGACCCGTTTCCGGTAATAGATTGTTTAATTCGTAACGGAGCATACTCAAATATAGGGATATTTCGATAGAGTGATGCAGCCATTGCAACGCCCTGAGCACGTCCTAATTTTAACATTGACTGAACATTTTTTCCGAAAAATGGAGCTTCAAGTGCGGTTTCATCAGGCTTGTATTCGTCAACCAAATAAAGTGTCCTGTCAAAAATATGGCTCAGCTTTTGATAATGTCCCGAGAACCCTGATGTCTTAATAACCCCAAGCGCAATAACTTTTGCCTTGCTATTGGTAACTTTAATTACCCCATATCCCATAATATTTGATCCCGGATCTATACCTAATATTGTTTTGTTAATTTCCAATTTCTCTTTTTTTCAAACTTAATCCAAATTATCGGCTGTTCCAAACAGTTTCTGAGTTGGTTTAAAAAAGTATTGAACTCATTAAAGGTTGTCTCAGAAAGGGAGGTTTTCTAAATCAACGTTCCCACCTGAAAGGATTATTCCAATCTTAAGGCCATAGAAGGAGTCCTTATTTTCAAGAAGAGCGGCCAGTGGGACTGCAGAAGATGGCTCAATAATAATTTTCATCCTTTCCCAGACTAGGCGCATTGCCAGTATGATAGAGTCCTCAGAAACTGTAATTATGTCATCAACTAGTTGGCTTATAATTGCAAAGTTAATCTCGCCAAGGGAGGTTCGCAGGCCATCAGCAATTGTGACCGGATGAACTGAAGGAATGATGTAACCTGCCTTAAATGAGCGGTAAGCGTCATCGGCACCGGCTGGTTCGGCTGCAATTACCCGACAGTTTCCGGTAAGTGATTTCACTGATAATGCCGTACCGGAAAGCAATCCACCTCCGCCAACAGGGCACATAACTATATCAAGTTGGGGAAATGACTCAACAAGCTCCTTGGCTGCAGTGGCCTGGCCTGCGATTACATTGCAGTTATTATATGGGTGAATGATTTCGATTCCAGTCTGTTCTGCTAAGTGATGGAGCGTACTTTCTCTTGCATCAAGTGTAGGTTCACAATAGGTGATGATTCCTCCATAACTTTCGACAGCTTTTTTCTTTACTTCCGAGGAATTCGAAGGCATCACGATATACGCCTTAATTCCTCTTATCGAAGCGGCAAGGGCCAACGCAGCGGCATGATTTCCTGAAGAGTGAGTTCCTACACCATGTGAAGCCTGCTCGTCTTTTAATGAAAAAACAGCATTGCATGCGCCCCGAAACTTAAATGCCCCTGTCTTTTGAAGATTTTCACATTTAAAAAACAGCTCTGATCCCGTTATCTTATTTATTGCTGAACTGGTTAAAACCGGTGTAGTGTGAACGAATCCTCCAATTAACCGATGCGCATTAATGACGTCTTTAAAATCGGGTATTTTCACAGTTTAGGCAGTTTCTCCTTTGATTTCTTATCAATATATTCGACCAGCAACTCCTTTATCCGTTTCTCAACCTGATAAGTGGAGGCATTGATTGGCAGTCCGTTAAAGGCATTGCAATAAAGCATAAAATCTTCCAGCGCGTCACCCTGAAATCCGGAGACCTTCTGAATGACATCTTTATTGTACACCAATGAGAGTATTTGCCATTCTTTTTCTGAGTGAATGGCGGAAAGTGTGGCCCTTTTCTCTTTTTCGTCCTTACTCGTGTAGTAAGATATAAAAGACAATGGCTTGGTTAGAGCAGTCAGTGTTTTTGGTTTTGATGCAAAATAATCACTTCGCAGTTCGGACGGAACTGCAGGTGTTTTTCCAACTGGAATTCCATTCATGTTCACTTTAGGGCCGGTACCTTCAACTTCGACCTGGTTCAGCAAAATGCGTATCGGCGAAATGGCAATTTTGGTTAATCCATTTTCATTATTAAATATTGCACTAACTGGTACCCTTTTGTCTTTGTAATTGAGCGATTTGAATGTCAGGGTATCCATAGGATCTGCCTGGATTGAGAATTTACCATTGGCATCTGTCATTGTTCCACCTCGTATCCGCATGTTTAGTACCTGAGCATAACCTACCCCTTCTTTAGTAACTTCATCAATCACTTGTCCCTTAACATTGACCATATCTTCAGGAAAAAACAACTGGCAATTCCCAAGTTGCTGGAATCCAACTAAAAAGAGCAGAATTATCAAAACAGACCTAAGGCTTTTAATTTCCATTTGAAATGGCTTTGATCGGGTAAAGTTAAAACCCAGTTTAATATTTTCCAGTAATAAAATTCAACTAATATTTTATTATTTGGCTTTAATCATAACTAATGATGAGAATTTTGGATC
>CAIOOC010000602.1 GCA_903859795.1 uncultured Bacteroidia bacterium | reverse complement strand
GGGTAAATCTTATGATTTGTCAATCTAATCCGGAATGGAGTGCTCCATTTTACGATACTAAAATTGGTGCCAGACTAATGATTTATGCATATCCATTTAATTATAGCAGTAAGGGGAAGAAATTGTATGCTACTTTATTTTGTTCTGTAAATCTTGACAATCATTTAAAGGAATTAAATAAACAAAAAATGATAAAATCAGGATTTGCAATGCTTTTGAATGAAAATCAACAGATTGTTTACTATCCGGATAGCTTTAAAACTGGACACAAAGTAGCTTCACAAATTGATTACCTTGGCAGTAAATTTGATGTAGGTAAGGCTGTAAGCGATCATATCTCTGGATACCAACTTATTACTAACAAGAATTCTAAGAAGAGACGTGAAGTAATTATTTACTGGCCAGTCAGATCAAGTAATTGGTTTATGATTCTGGCCATTCCTGAAAGTCTTTTTATATCGGACGTTAAACGGCTGGTCTTATTCTTAATACCGGTTTTGCTTTTTATCGGGAGTGTTGTTGCGGCACTGACAATATATAAATCGTATAAATTGGTATCGCCAATTTCATCGCTTGCAAATGACTCACGTCAAATTGTGGAAGGAGATGCCTTCAATCGGTTTAAAGAGGCAAATGATCCTAAAATTCTTTCTGACAGCGATTTGAATTGGAACTATTCACGAAAACAAACTATATTTCCCACCAATGATATTCATGCTCTTGCTTTCTATTTAGAGAAAATAAAAGACAGGCTTGCAAATTATCAGGAAAGCTACATTCAAAGCTCTTTGGATAAGATTGAAATTGAAAAAGAGTTGATGCTCGCCAAGGATATAGAAATGGGAATGGTTCCAACAAAATTTCCTCTGGTATCAGGCCGCAAAGATTTTGATTGTTATGGCAGGTTAATCCCGGCTAAAATTGTTGGAGGAGACTTATTTGACCTTTTTTTGTTGGATAATACCTATTTATTCATCTCAATTACTGATACAGTCGGAAAAGGAATTCCGGCTGCTATGTACTCCGTAATGACAAGGACATTTATACGTAGTATTGCCAACCCAATTACCAGACTTGGAAAGATGATGGAATCATTGAATGACGCTCTGGGTCTATTGCATGAATCGGATATGTTTGCTTCAGTTATTCTCGGTAAACTTGATTTGAGAACCGGAGAATTTATTTATTGCAATGCAGGACACCCGTACCCGTTTGTCTTGCGAAATGATGACAGTGAAGAAGCTTTGGTTCAATCACAAGGTATACCGGTAGGAATAAAACGCAATATCGCATATTCGGAAAGCAGTGTTAAATTAGCTTCCGGAGAATCGTTAATTATGTTTACTGATGGTATGACAGAACAAAACGACGAGAATGGAATTTTATTCAGCATAGAACGGCTTATGGAAACAGTTAAACCATTTCGAAAAAACTCGACTCAAACTATTGTCAATAAGGCAATTGATAGTTTATTGAAATATCAGGGCAAGGCAGAAGTACATGACGATATTACCCTGGTTGCTGTTAAGTTTACAGGTTAATCATTTCCTTTGATAAAAATATCAGG
>CAIOOC010000601.1 GCA_903859795.1 uncultured Bacteroidia bacterium | reverse complement strand
TTGAAAGAAGAGGTTAGAAATTTATTGGACGACAGTGCTGAACGTCTCGCATTATCTGCTCGTGCATATCATCGGGTGATCATGCAACTTCAATGGGAACTTCAGAATTCCGTATAAAAAGGGTTCCGGACCCGGTTGCTTACATTGCAAATGTTACTGGCGGGATAATTTCAAAGTCAGTGCTTGCTGCTGCTTCAGGTATTATACCTCTGATGAAGGATTTTGATTTTGATCTCTATTTCCATATTACATCTTTTACGATGACTATCCAAGTTCCTGGAGGAGACTTATTATCATTTGCGGCTTCTGGAAATAAACTTACACCTGCGATGATATCTAAAATATCAGCTGCAAGATCGGGACTTAAAGTTTACTTTGAAGATATTAAAGCTGTTGGCCCTGATGGAACAACAAGGTCACTGGCATCTATTAATCTAAAATTAACGAATTAATCTTAATGGAGGTTATATGTTAAGTATCAGAAAAACTATACTCGTTTTATTTGGAGTCATACTTGGAACTCTGAGTCTTCAGGCTCAGGTTATGGACACTCCACCTTTGGATGGTGTGTATGACAAAATTCATATCAAGAACAGGGAACCGATTCCATATGCACCACTTCGTGAAGCTGATGCTATGTGGAAACACCGTACCTGGCGTGTTATTGACTTCAGAGAAAAAATCAATCAGCCTTTCTATTATCCTGTTACGGAAATTGACGACAGGAAGAGTTTCATGCAGGTTTTACTTGATGGAATTAAGGAAGGAACGATAACTGCTTTTGAAGCCGGTGATGATGAGTTTTTAACTCCATATAGCTGGGAGGAATTCTCGAAAACAATGTCAGATACAATACATCAGACATTGACAAGAACTGAACCTCCTTATGATACTTATGATACTTTAATTATAAAGAAATTTGACCCTACTTCAATAATGAAGATCAGGCTTAAAGAAGACTGGTTTTTTGACAAACAGCGTTCAGTTATGGATGTCAGAATCCTTGGAATATGCCCTATTATTGATGAATTTGAAGCTGATGGTGTAACTTTTAAAGGATCTAAAGCCTTATTCTGGATTTATTTTCCACAAGCAAGAAAGGTTTTTGCAGGTGCGGAAGTTTTCAACCGTTTCAATGATGCAGCCAGATTGTCCTATGATGATGTTTTCTACAAAAGAATGTTCAACAGTTATATTTATAAAGAATCGAATGTTTATGACAGATTTATTATGGAGTATGCAAAGGGCATGGATGCATTGCTTGAATCGGAAAGGATAAAGAACAATATCTTTCTATACGAGCATGACCTCTGGGAATATTAATTTATTTTGATAAGAAAAAGAGAACTCCCCATAAACTTATGGGGAGTTTTTTTATGCCATCTTTATTAAGTTGTCCTGACTTGTGTACTATGCAGTTTTATTGAAAAAATTTATTGTTTTTAATTTTTATATTTAATACTTGTTAACCAAAGCATTTTTTTAGCTCTTGTTATTGCTACATAAAATAATCTCCTTTCTTCTTCAATATCATTATTTATT
>CAIOOC010000600.1 GCA_903859795.1 uncultured Bacteroidia bacterium | reverse complement strand
TTATTGAATTTAGCACTTATCATGGAAGACCAAAATAAATTAATACATGAGGTCACCCAGCGCGACTATAGATTTGGTTTTGTTTCGGATATCGAAACCGACACCATTGTCAAAGGATTAAACGAAGAGGTAATCAGAATCATATCTGCAAAAAAGGATGAGCCTGATTTTATGCTCGAATTCCGCCTTAAAGCTTACCGTCGCTGGTTGACTATGAAGATGCCCGAATGGGCCCAACTTAAAGTTCCGGTGATTGACTACCAGGATATTATATTCTATGCTGCTCCAACTCAACAGGCAAAATATGAGAGCCTTAATGAAGTCGATCCGGAATTGCTACGAACATTCGAAAAGCTGGGGATTCCGCTTGAGGAGCAGAAAATGCTCTCAGGAGTCGCAGTTGACGCTGTAATTGACAGTGTATCGGTGAAAACCACGTTTAAAGAGACCCTCGCCGAACGGGGAATCATCTTCTGCTCGTTCAGCGAGGCAGTAAAGCATCACCCCGATCTTATTCAGAAATACCTGGGGATGGCAGTACCTTACAATGACAATTACTTTGCGGCACTCAATTCTGCCGTTTTCTCCGACGGGTCGTTTGTCTACATCCCAAAAGGAACACGCTGTCCAATGGAACTTTCCACCTACTTCCGCATTAATGCCCAAAACACGGGGCAGTTTGAACGGACCCTGATTATTGCAGATGACGACAGCTACGTATCTTATCTTGAAGGATGCACGGCACCCATGAGGGACGAGAACCAGCTTCATGCCGCTGTTGTGGAGATCATTGCCCTTGATCGTGCCGAAGTTAAATACTCTACCGTTCAAAACTGGTATCCCGGCGACAAGAACGGCAAGGGTGGGATCTTTAATTTTGTAACCAAGCGTGGCATTTGCAAGGGTATTGCTTCAAAGATATTCTGGAACCAGGTTGAAACCGGCTCGGCAATAACCTGGAAATATCCGAGCTGTGTTCTGATAGGCGACAACTCTGTGGCTGAATTTAATTCAGTGGCGCTGACCAACAATTATCAGCAGGCTGATACCGGGACAAAAATGATTCATATCGGCAAAAACACCAAAAGTACAATCGTTTCGAAAGGGATCTCGGCTGGTCATAGCTCAAATTCGTACCGCGGTCTCGTGAGGGTGGCGCCTAAAGCTGAAAATGCACGTAATTATTCACAATGCGACTCACTTTTACTTGGCGATACCTGTGGTGCTCATACCTTCCCATATATCGAAGTTGGAAACAGCAGTTCAATTATAGAACACGAGGCCACCACTTCCAAAATCGGTGAAGACCAGATTTTTTACTGTAACCAGAGGGGAATCTCAACGGAGGATGCTATTGGGATGATTGTCAATGGTTATGCACGTGAGGTAATCAATAAACTTCCTATGGAGTTTGCAGTTGAAGCCCAAAAATTGCTGCAGATCAGCCTTGAGGGTAGTGTCGGATAATAAAGGAATAAAGGAATTAAGAATGAAATTACAATTAGAATATGCTCGTAATTAAAGATTTATACGCAAAAGTTGAAGGTAAAGATATCCTAAAGGGAATAAATCTCACTGTAAATGCCGGAGAGGTTCACGCAATCATGGGGCCCAACGGTTCCGGGAAAAGTACGCTTGCAAATGTGTTGGCCGGTCACTCCAATTTTGAAGTTACCCATGGTTCGATCACCTTCAATGGTAAAGATATTTTCGAAATGTCACCCGATATCAGGTCTAAAGAGGGATTATTTCTAAGCTTTCAGTACCCTGTTGAAATACCTGGGGTGAGCATGGTTAATTTTCTGAAAACAGCGGTGAATGAACACCGGAAATACCGGAATCAAAAAGAACTGTCGGCGGGAGATTTTCTCAAATTGATGCGTGAGAAGAAAGCGATGGTTCAGATTGATTCACAGCTCACAAACCGTTCTGTCAACGAGGGGTTCTCGGGTGGCGAAAAGAAGAAAAATGAAATCTTCCAGATGGCCATGCTCGAACCAAAACTGGCAATCCTCGATGAAACAGACAGCGGCCTCGATATTGATGCGCTGAGGATCGTCTCAAACGGCGTTAATATGCTTAAGAACAAGGATAATGCAACCATTCTGGTCACCCATTATCAACGCTTGCTCGACTATATTGTTCCCGATTTTGTACATGTCCTTTATGAAGGGCGCATCGTGAAATCGGCCGGAAAAGAGTTAGCCTTTGAACTTGAAGAGAAGGGTTACGACTGGATCAAAAAAGAGCTGGAGGTATAGCTATGGCAGAGGTACTTGAAAAAATAAGCGCTGTTCAACGAATCAGCGCATTACACGACCAAAATCGTGAAAAAATTGGAGATGGATTACCCGGCTGGGTGAATCTGACCCGACAGCCAGCCTTGCAGGCTTTTCAGAGGATGGGAATTCCCGGGTTCAGAACCGAGAATTATAAATATACTGATCTAACACGACTCTTTGATGGAGAGCATTTCAGACGGTCATTTCGTCCTGACGATTTTGAAGTTGATCTGAACGAAGTTTTCAGCTGTGACGTTCCTGAATTCGATACTCACCTGATCCTTGTGGTTAACGGTTGGTATGATGAAGCAGGCAACAAGAACACCCATTTCCCGGAGGGAGTTATCATTAAAAGTCTGCGCCGGGCAATGACTGAAGATGCTGATCTTGTCGAAAAATACTATGGCAAATTGGCCAGATCACAGGACGATCCGCTGACAGCCATGAACACGATCTTTGCCCAGGATGGGGTATTTATCTATATTCCGGATAATCTGCACATTGAGAAGCCCTTGCAGCTTATTAACATCCTGCGAAGCGAGGATGATCTCTACGTGACGCAACGTAATCTTGTCATTGCGGGTAAAAATAGCCAGGCAAAGATCATGTTCTGTGATCACACGCTGATGCCACAGCAATTCATCAACAATAATATTACAGAGTTTCAGATTGGAGAAGATGCCGTAATTGACATCTACAGCATTCAAAATCAACATAATAAAACTGCAAGTCTATCGGGTCTTTATGTCCGTCAGGAAAAGGGATCCCAATTGGTTACCAGTGCCATAACGCTTCACGGCGGAATAATCCGAAATAACCTCAAGGTTTTGCTCGACGGTGAACATGCTTCGGCTAAAATTTGCGGTCTGGCATTGTCAGACAAAAATCAGCATGTTGATAATTATACCAATATAGAACATATCAAACCAAATTGTCAGAGCAATCAACTGTACAAAAACATCCTCGATGATAATTCAACAGGTGGTTTTACGGGGCGCATTCATGTCCTGCCTCATGCGGCAAAAACAGCAGCTTACCAGCGGAACAATAACGTTTTGATGACCAATGCGGCCCGGATGAATACAAAACCGCAGCTGGTGATCGACAACGACGATGTAAAATGTTCGCATGGAGCTACCGTCGGAAGGATTAACGATGAGGCACTTTTCTATCTTCAGGCCAGGGGAATCAACGAAAAAGAGGCGCGGCTCATGCTAATGTTTGCGTTCGCCCATGAGGTTCTTGCCGAAGTGAAAATTGAAAAACTGCGCGACGTTATCGATAAACTGGTGAATAAAAGATTGCGTGGTGAAGTATCGAAATGTCACTCATGCGCAATGGACTGTATTCGTTAGTATGCTTATTATTTTTTATAGTTAATAAATAACGTAATAATTATTAATTGATTAGTCATATTATTGTAACTTAACTAAAACTAAATAATTAAAGAAACAATTGTGAATTACCGATTAAAAATTGTGAATTACCTCGAGCATGACCCCTGATCTTATCAAAATACGTAAAGATTTTCCAATCCTTGACCAAAACGTCAATGGCAAGCCTTTGGTCTATTTCGACAATGCTGCGACAAGCCAGCGTCCTCAACAGGTCATTGATCGGATCAACGATTTTTCACTGCTGATCAACGGAAATATACATCGAGCCACCCACTTTTTTGCCAACAGGACAACTGAGGCATTTGAAGGGGCCCGTGAGACAATTCGCAGATTTCTAAATGCCGGTGAACCTTCCGAGGTGATCTTTACACACGGGGCAACAGAGTCGATTAACCTGGTTGCCCATTCGTTTGGCGAGGCGTTCATCAATCCAGACGACGAAGTGATTGTCACCGAAATGGAACATCATGCCAATATTGTCCCCTGGCAAATGATGTGCGAACGACGTGGAGCAAAAATCAAGGTTCTCCCTTTTGGTGATGACGGGGTTCTACAGTTGGAATTGCTTGATAATATGATTACTTCCAGAACAAAAATTCTGGCCGTTACTCATATTTCGAATTCATTGGGAACTGTTAATCCAATCGCTGAGATTATCTCTTTAGCCCATCGGAAAAATGTTCCTGTCCTTATCGACGGAGCCCAGGCCGCCCCTCATTTTTCTATTGATGTTCAAACGCTTGACTGTGATTTTTATGTCTTTTCGGGACATAAAATGTATGGTCCGACAGGCATTGGTGTTCTTTACGGAAAACGCAAATGGCTCGACCTAATGCCCCCTTTTCTTGGCGGCGGTGAGATGATAGACAGAGTAACCTTCGTGAAAACGACCTATAATGAGATCCCCTATAAATTCGAAGCCGGAACTCCACATTACATAGGTGCAATCGGTTTAGCAACTGCTGTTGAATACCTTAATAATCATGATATCGCGTCACTAAATCGGTACGAGCATGACCTCCTTGAAGAAGCCTCCTTCAAACTTAAACAGATTGAAGGGTTGAGAATCTACGGCGAAGCGCCCGATAAAGCAGGAGTGATTAGTTTCAATATTGAAGGGATTCACCCGTTTGATCTGGGAACATTGCTCGACCAGCTGGGAATTGCAGTGAGAACAGGCCGTTTATGCGCAGATCCGGTAATGGATCATTTTGGCGTGGAGAATATGGTACGTGCTTCATTTGCCTTTTACAATACCGTTCAAGAAATTGAAACTTTTTATATGGCCTTGATTCGACTTAAAGCGATGTTTTAAATCCTTACTTTTATAAAGTTAATTACAG
>CAIOOC010000599.1 GCA_903859795.1 uncultured Bacteroidia bacterium | reverse complement strand
TTTCACAGCCGCGGTTGTGGAGTCCGGACGATCCGTTTCTTTATCGTGTTACTTCCAAGGTCACTACCGCATCAAATCAGTCGCATCAACAGTCTGTCCGATGCGGATTCCGCGATTTCCGCATCGTGGATGGCTATTTTTCACTGAATGGCAAGCGAATTTTCCTTAAAAGCACTCATACAGGCAATTGCATGCCGATAGGCCAGCAGGTGTCTGTCATAAATGACTTCGGACGTCGCGACATGCTCTACGCCAAAGCTTCAGGCTTCAATACCGTCCGTTTTATTGCTGGTGTCGCATTTCCTGAGCAGCTAGAACTCTGCGATGAACTTGGACTTATGGTCTACGAAGAGTGCTTTGCTGGCTGGTGCCTCGAAAATTCGCCAAAGATGGCAGAGCGGTACGATCATAATACCTCAGCCATGATTCTCCGTGATCGCAACCACCCTAGTGTAACTGTCTGGGGACTCCTTAATGAGACCACTGACGGGCCCGTGTTTCGGCAGGCAGTGGGTTTCCTTCCAAAATTGCGTGAACTGGATACCACCAGATTGGTACTGCTCGGCAGCGGACGTTGGGACCGTCAATGGTCAATTGGTTCTGCAAGTAATCCGGGAAGCCTGATTTGGCAGCCCGTTTGGGGCGCCGATGGTGCCGACGCAGATAAATTGGCACAGGGTTTCGGTGGATATATTTCTAAAGCCGGCGATGCCCACTTTTACCCCGAAACACCTCAGACCAAAAAGAGTGATGCGGTTTTGAGAGGGATGGGTAGTGATACAAAGCCGGTATTTCTCTCCGAATATGGGATAGGCAGCCAGATGAATGTAATTAATGAATGGCATCATTTTGAACAGGCAGACACCCGCTCCGACCTGGAAGACGGCTCCTGGTACAGGGAACAGAGTGAAGCATTTATTGCCGACTGGAAACGACTGGGATTTGATAGTGTTTATCCTTTTCCGGAAGATATGTTGCGGGAATCTCAACGTTTGAATGCCAAACAGCGGACAATCGGATTTAACTGTGTCCGTTCCAATCCTCAGTTGTGTGGATATAACCTGACGGGGATGCTTGATCATGCTATGACAGGCGAAGGTTTATGGACGTTTTGGCGCGAGTGGAAACCCGGTGTATTTGATGCCGTCAGAGATGGCTGGTCGCCATTGCGCTGGTGTATGTTTGCGGAACCGCTCCATCTTTATTCAGGCCGAAATATAAAAGTTGAAGCAGTGCTTGCTAATGAAGATGTGCTCAAACCGGGAGAGTACCTCGCCCGCTTCAGGATATTCGGACCTCAGGGATCTGTATGGGTAAAAGAGGCCACAGTTAAAGTTTCGAACCCACCCAAACTGTCCTCGCCGGCACTTTATGAGACATTTGAGCTTAATGGGCCCGCAGGTCAATATTCCTTCTCAGCGAACCTTGAAGAGGGTGGGGCACCAACCGGAGGACGACTTTCATTTTATGTGACTGACCCGGGAACCTTCCCAAAATGTAAAGGGAAGGTGTTGTTGTGGGGGGTAGACAAGAAAGCTGAACAGTGGCTCACATCACATGGGTTGGAATGCCACCAGCTAAATTCAGCCAGTGCAAATCAAAATGAAGTTATACTGGTTGGAAATCCTGAAGATGCCGGAACAAATGCTCAGTTTTGGGATAATCTTACTACCAGTATGTCGAAAGGTTCTACCGTACTCTTCCTTAGCGGGAAGATCTTCATGAAAGGCACCGCAGGAATCGCCTGGCTCCCTTTGAAAAACAAAGGGACTTGCCATACCTTCTACGACTGGTTATATCACAAGGAGTGCATCTCGAAACATCACGAGGTTTTTGATGGATTACAGGGACCTGGTATCATGGACTGGGATTACTACGGTCCGGTTATCCCTCAGGAGATATTCGAAGGTCAGGATACCCCTGATGAAACCATCGCCGCCTCCTTCGCTACAGGTAACCATAACTACGCACGTGGCTATAGCGCTGGTCTTTTGATCGCTATGTACAAAGTGAGCAAGGGGCGTATGATTTTAAGTACACCTCGTATACTTGAGAACCTTGATTCGCACCCTGCTGCCGATCGCCTGCTGCTGAATCTGATCCGTTATGCTCAGGGAAAAAGTTTAAAAAAGTGAAAAAAATAATGGCTTCGTTTTAATAATTATCAACTCTTAATTCGAATAAAAAAATGGGAAGGGAATTTCTTTCGGATATCAGGTTTACAATAAGAAATCTGAAGATGTGTAATCGTATGATTATTACAAGACAAACCTTTATGGCGACTCTGTTCTTGTTAAGTTTGGTTTTTCAGCTGCCACTGTCAGGAAATACAATGAATAACAACCAGAATGCAGCAAACGAAAGTAAAACTGTGTTTTTCATCTCACTGACTGGTAACGACAATTGGTCAGGTACCATTGAAGAAGCCAATACTGACAAAACTGACGGACCGTTTGCTAGCCTTGAGCGGGCCCGTGAAGCAGTTAAACAAATACGGAAGACAAAAAATGTTGGTGGTCCGGTTGTAGTACAACTTCGTGGAGGTTCCTATTATCGGGATAAGACATTTGTTTTAAAACCTGAAGATAGCGCGACT
>CAIOOC010000598.1 GCA_903859795.1 uncultured Bacteroidia bacterium | reverse complement strand
TTTTCAAATACTATTTACCGCCGGCGTATCCGGGATTTTGTTTAATTGATCCGCCACTGTTATCGATTTCAGTCTGGAGGATAGGCATTACACGATGAATTGCCGGATTAAATGTCCGTTTAGGTTTGTAACCACCCTCGGCGGGTAATGCGTTATAAACCTCCTCTGCAAGACCCCAGCGGACAAGGTCAGTATGGCGGTCGCCACCTTCGAAGGCAAGTTCCATGCGCCTTTCGTACATCAGGTCATTAAATGTAGGGGCTGCGATTGTAGGTAATCCTGCACGATTGCGAACAAGATTAAAGCTTTGTGCAGCTGCAGCAACACCTACCGTGCGGTTTGAAGGACTGCCTCCATTTAACATCATGATAGCCTCAGCATGAATTAGCAGCACGTCAGCATATCTTAGCGCCGGAACATTCAAGCCTGCGGCCCAACCTGTATAATGGTCCATGTAGGGGGAATTATATTTTACGCAAACCACTGGTGATTGGTTGTTTGGAGCCTGAAGAGTATCCGTAGCACCGTTATAGGTGATTACGTCAACATAGCGTCTTGCAACGGTTGCGGCTTTTCTAAGGTCACCTGGCTGATAAGCATTATAGAAAGCGAGAGTTGCGCTTACCAATCTCCATCCTTCGCCGATTGGCTCCTCATGACGTCCGTTCCACACATTATTTGGCAACATCAGAACCGGAGTAATAGGATATTCCCCCAAACGGGCGCCCAATCCCCAAAGGATTTCGCTGTCGTTTTCGTGAGGGATGGAGAAGACATCGGCATAGTTAGGTGTAAGAGATGCTCCTGTTACCTGTTCTGCGGCATTTTTTGCTTCTGCCCACTTTGCTTCGTGTGCATATACTTTGGCGAGCATTCCCCATGCCGCGCCAAGTCCCGGACGACCTTCGTCATGTGACTGAGAAAGTTGGGTGGTTGCAACTTTCAAACCATTTTCAATTACCGCCCAGGTTTCAGCCTCTGTTTTCCTTGTCAAAGCGGCTGTCGGGTCAGTTGAACTATAGATCGGCAGTCCACCATACCGGATGCAAAGCTGATAATAGGCAAATGACAATAAGAAATTGGCTTCACCCAGAATTCTTTTCTGTTGTGCAGCATCCATCGTGATTTTGGGTACATTATTCAGTACATCAGTAGCCCTTTTAATGGTCTGATAATATTCACCGTATGAGAGTCCGCAAAGGTCACCGGTCATATTGTTTTGAGTGGCCCTGAATTCTGTCATCGCAATATAATCGCCATAACCGTTATCATTCATGTAGGCATTGTCGCTGAAACATTCGAAACCGCACCAGTCCTCACCTCCAAGAGCTTCTTCACCCTGTAATGGGGTGTAGACTCCGGCCAAAGCCGCTTCGGCCTGCGCCGCTGTTTGCCAGAAAGCTGCATCTGTAAATACGTGAGGCTCTTTCTTCAGGAAATCCTTTCCACACGATGCCAGAAGTAGCACCAGTAATATTGGGATATATTTTTTTAAAGTATTCATAGTGTGATAGAATTAAAAGTTAAAGTTAACACCGAGTAAGAAGGATCTTGTTTGCGGATAATTACCTGAATCAACGCCAAAGATGTTGTTGCTGAAATCGCCATATGCGCCAACTTCCGGATCAAAACCTGAATATTTAGTAATTGTGATCAGGTTCTGAACAGTAAGGTAAACGCGCAATTTTTGAATTTTCTCACCTGTAACGTTTTTATTAAAGGTATAACCAATTGTGAGGTTTTTTAAACGGGCATAACTTCCATCCTCAAGATAAAGGGTGCTGTAAGCCTTATTGTTGTTTGGATCGGTAACTGTTGCGCGAGGAACAGAGGCATTGACATTTTGAGGAGTCCAGCGACCCAGAATAGCAGGAGAGTTGTTATAACCGGTTCCCTGCATAAATTCACCACCCAGTTTAAGACCATTGAAAATCTTGTTTCCAGAGCTGCCAATCCAAAGCATGCTGACATCAAAACCTTTGTATTCTGCCGTGAAGTTTACTGAATAGGTAAAGGCGGGAAAACTGCTCCCTGCATTAAAGCGGTCGTCTGAGCTGATCTGACCATCATGGTTTCTGTCTTCAAATTTGACGTCTCCTGCAACTGCATAAGGTTGAATTCTGTTTCCGCTTGCATCCTTGTAGTTTTGCGCTTCTGCATCGGATTTAAAAATTCCCAGTGCATTCAGGACATAAAAGTGACCAATAGGCTGACCCTGAGCGATACGACCTACATTAAAGTTTTTATAGTTGGCTGCAAAGATCTCCTTAGACCCTGCAATACCGAATGAAACCAGTTTATTATCAACATGAGCCATGTTTGCTGTTACGGCATATTTAAATTCATGATCTCTGTTGCGGTAGGTCGCTGACATATCAAATCCCTTGTTGGATACCTGACCCGCATTACGGTAAGGGGCGCTGCTGACTCCCAGAGATGATACCAGAGGAACCTGAACCAAAATTTTGTCTGTTTCCTTATCAAAGTAGTCTGCCGTAAAAGTAAGACGGTCATTGAGGAAATTGGCGTCAACACCAAAGTCAGTCTGCGTGGTTACTTCCCACTGAATACTTGGATTTGAATAGCTATTCTGAGCTACTGCGGTATAGGCTTGTCCACCAAGAGTTGGGGAACCGACACTTCCGATTGTGCTGTAGTACTGGTATCCTGGAATTTTATCATTACCCAGCTGGCCCCAGCTTGCGCGAAGTTTCAAATCCGAGACAGTGTTGGTTAAACCGCTAAAGAAGTTTTCTTTTGAAACTCTCCAACCACCGGAAACAGAAGGGAAGGTGCCCCAACGTTTGCTCTCTGCAAATTTTGAGGAACCGTCAGCACGCATATTGGCAGCAAACAGGTATTTATCAGAAAACTCATAGCTCACGCGGCCGAAATAGGACATTAAGGCGTTGTCGCCTGCACTTCCACTGGCATGACTTGGGAAGCTGGTTGCATTGTCCAGGTAACGCAAAGAGGGGCTCTCATCAGTGAAATCCTGTGCGCCTGCACTGATCCATTCGCTGTGATCAGCTTCCATAGACATACCTGCCAAAGCTGCAATATGGTGTTTATTGATCCGTTTGTCAAATGTCAGGGTATTGTTCCATTCATATTGGTAGTAATTACTGTAGCTTTCGCCGATAGAGTTATGATTCATTAATCCACGACCACCACCTTTGGCAATGGACTGAAAACTTTTACCATGGGAAAAGCCTGAAGTATATCCGATGTCTGATTTCAATGTTAATACGTTGAAAAGTTTATATTCAAGATAAGCATCTCCGCCGATTGAGGTCCCTTTGTTCCTGTTGTCCTTCACGTTCAATGACGCAACCGGGTTTGGAAAGTCCCCTGTTGGGGTACCGTAGATTAAATTGGCTTTATCGGTCCAAACAGGTGTGTTCCTCATACTGAACAGAGCGGAACTAAGCACGCCATCATAACCTCCGCGTGTGTCGGCACCCTTCTGCTCAGACATAACAACGGAAAAATTTTCTCCAAAGGTCAGGTTCTTTGCAATTTCGTGCTGACTGTTGTAACGTAAATTATATCTCTTGTAATAGGTGTTTAAAACGATCCCCTGATCATCCAGATAGCCAAGACTAAAAATGTAATTTGATTTTTCACCACCACCCTGAATGCTAAAGTCTGTGTTGGATATGTAGGCGGGTTTTAATACTTCTTTAAACCAATCGGTACGTGTTACTGCATTCTGGGGATCATTATAGTAATTCCAGATTGATTCGGAGGTTGGGGTACCATCATTGGTCAGCGCCTCTTTGTGAATCATATTCCGTTGTGTTGCATCGAGGGATGTTGGCATTTTCCATACCGATTGAACACCATGACTGGTATTCAGTGCGATAGCAGTTTTCTGATTTCTTTTCCCTTTTTTGGTTGTGACAATAATTACGCCGTTTGCACCACGTGATCCGTAGATTGCAGCTGAAGCAGCATCTTTAAGTACAGACATACTTTCAATATCGGATGGATTAAGACTTCCAATTCCACCAACAATTCCGTCGACGACATAGAGCGGGCTGTTATCGTTGATTGAGCCTGCACCCCTGATCCTGATTTCAACGCCGCCACCCGGCTCACCTGAATTCTGAATTACAGTAACACCGGCTGCCTGACCTTGCAAAGCATGAGCTACAGATTGTGTTACCCCCTGATTTAACTTTTCAGGCGACACAGAAGCAACAGAACCTGTAAGGTCTGCTTTCTTTTGTGTACCGTAACCAATAACCACAACATCATCAAGCTTTTTAATGTCTTCAGACATAGACACATTAATAGCCTTCTGGCTGGCAGGTCTCTCGATTGTCGTATAACCTACAAATGAGAAGGCGAGTACCGACTTACTGTCAGCGGCATCAATGGCAAATGTGCCGTTGGCATCGGTTACAGTTCCTGTTGTTGTTCCCTTAACCATTACAGTTACGCCAGGCATTGGATTGCCGGCGGCATCGGTCACCTTTCCTGAAACCTTTACAGGTGAAGCACTACTAGGATTTCCTGAAGCATTTTGCCCTGATCCTGCACTGGCCGATGCTCCGGGTGAGAAAACGACAGCCCCTACAATCAATAGAAGAACTGCCTGCTTTTTAAAAATTGATTTCCATTTCATGTTAATTAAATCTAGTGATTAATAAATAGTAAGTGTGAATGCATATATAATATAAGCTTAAACGTTAAGTTTTGTAAATAACTTTTAATAAACGTTTAAAGCCTCGGATAGTTCAACAGAAAATAATTACAAGATTTCAGATAATAAAACAGGACGATGCTCCAGGAATGATTTCTTTGCAGCCAGTGCGATTGCCACAGATTTGAGTCCGTCATCTCCGGAGACTGGTAGCGGTAAATCATTGACAACAGCTTCGCAGAAGATTTTCATCTCATTTGCGTAAGCCTCGAGGTAACGTTCCATAAAGAAGTTCAGCGGTAACGATCCATGAACGCCATCGGCAGCAAAATAGCGGTGATTCTCGGGGTAGTTGTTATCGGCGCAAGCCATCCCTTTGGATCCAAAGATCTCAACCCGCTGATCATAACCATAGATTGCTTTACGGCTGTTGTCTATAACTCCGATGGCACCATTGGCAAATGTGAGTGTGATAATTGCCGTGTCGACATCGCCGGCCTCACCTATTGCCGGATCTACCAGAACGGCTGCATTGGTATAGACTTCAGTGACTTCACTTCCTGCGATATACCTGGCCATATCAAAATCATGGATTGTCATATCCATAAACATTCCTCCGGAGACGGCACTGTATTCTGCTGGTGGCGGCGCAGGATCGCGTGAGGTTATTTTCAGAATATGGGGGTCACCAATCTTACCGGCCTCGACCAGTTGTTTTATTTTCAGAAAGTTAGGATCAAACCTGCGGTTAAACCCAACCATCAGTTTCACTCCGGCTTTCTTTACTTCTGCCAATGCGTTCTGAATGACCTCAAGTGATAGATCCACCGGTTTTTCGCAAAAAATATGTTTCCCGGCACGTGCTATTTCAACGATATATTGAGCATGGGTGTCGGTAGGTGAACAAATCACAACCGCTTCAACTACGGGATGATTGATAACATCCTGATAGTTTGTATAAACTGTATCAATTCCAAAAGCTTTCGCTACCTCTTCTGCCCCGGCAAGGTTCACATCGGCTATTGCTACAACCTCTGCCTGTGGTACGTTTTGAACTAATGTGGCAATATGGACTTTTCCTATTCTTCCTGTACCGATTACGCCAAGTTTTAATTTTTTCATTGTATTTTTTTTAGTTTAAGGTTCTGTTTTTTTGTTGGGATTCTATTATTAAGTTCTCTAATGATATTCCTTGCTAATTCAAACCCGGCGGGTTTGCATGTTTATAGAAATTTGATCAAGCTACGAAACGTATGACTCCGGAGTCATATATTATGTTATTATTTCTTTTCTATAAACCTATGACCTCGCCGAGGTCATAGAACGTTAATATAATGTTTCTCAATGTTATTTGCTCTAAGATTGAAGTTTTATAACTACATTTTGCATATAGTTATATGATTATAATCCAAGTGATTTGATGTATTCCCTGTTACGGTGTGCACATACTTTCGGATTTCCCATTCCCGGAAGCACATCCTGTTCGACGACGATCCAGCCTGAATATTCCTGGTTGTTTAGTTCAGCAACAATTGCGGGAAAATTAACACCACCTTTGCCCAGTTCGCAGAATACGCCATGGCCGACTGACTGGAAATAGTCCCAACCTTCGGTTTTAGATTTTGCTGCAATTTCGGGCTGACAATCTTTAAAATGAATATGCCAGATCCGGTCTTTATGTTTTTTCAGGGTGGCAAGGGGATCGCCGCCGCCAAACTGGCAATGACCCATATCCAGCACTAATCCAACGAGTGACGGATCTGTCAGGGCCAACAATTGATCGATTTCAGCGGGTGTTTCGACATACCCGGCACAATGGTGATGAAAGACAGTTCGCAAACCTGTTTTGGCTTTTACCTCACTGGCGACCATGTTCGCACCTGCAGCAAAGACTCTCCACTCTTCATCCGAAAGGCCCATTTCTGGTGTAACCCTTCCTGCGTTGAGGGTCCGCTCAGGAACGCTGCCGTTATCGTCGGCGAGCACAATAAATGCATCGATGTAGCCGGCATCAGCCATAAGTTTAGCTGTTTTAACGGCTAATTCAGCACCTGCGGCATGTTTGGCCGGATCTTTTAAGAAAACCGGAACAAAGGCTCCGACCATAGTTAGTTTACGCAGATTAAGTTCACATTTTAATCCCTCCGGCACGGATGGCATGAAACCCCAATCGCCGAGTTCACTTCCTTCATAACCTGTTTCCTGAATCTCGTCGAGTACCTGTTCAAAACCGGCAGCTTTGCCTTCCAGGTCAAATTCGAGAACTCCCCAGGAGCAGGGAGCATTTGCAATTTTTATCATTTTGAGTCAGTTATAAAAACGTTTATTATCTTATGAATCAGAATTTTCTGGACCATTCCTCATTCCATCGTTCGATGACCACCTTGGTCTGGGTATAAAACTCTACGGCATGGGAAGATTGTCCATGCAAATCTCCGAAGAAGCTCTCTTTCCAACCGCTGAACGGAAAGAATGCCATTGGGGCAGCCACTCCAATGTTGACACCGATATTTCCGGCTAGAGCATTATGTCTGAACTTACGTGCGGCTGCACCACTTCGGGTAAAGATGCAGGCTGAGTTTCCGTACCTGTTTTTGTTGATCAGATCTATTGCTTCCTCAAGGGTTTCAACATTGACAATACTGAGTACCGGACCAAAGATTTCGGTTTTATAAACTTCGCTGTCAGGGTTTACTTTTCCAAGTATTGTTGGACCTATGAAGTTCCCATCTTCAAATCCTGTAACTTTTACATCCCTTCCGTCGAGAAGGATTTCAGCTCCTTCGTCAATTCCGGTTTGGATAAGTTTTATAATCCGTTCCTTACTTTCCATTGTGATTACCGGACCCATGTCAACATCGGCGACCATACCGTTTCCGGTCTTTTTTGACTGGGCCAGCGCAATGATATTTTGCGTGACTTTTTCGGATGCCTCGCCCACTGTAATTACTACCGATGCTGCGAGACAACGTTGGCCCGCACACCCAAAGGCGCTATCCACGATTATTTTGACAGTAGTTTCTGCATCTGCATCGGGCATCACAACAACTGCATTTTTTGCTCCTCCTTGTGACTGAACTCTTTTCCCATGGAGCGTTCCTGTTTGGTAGACGTGCTTTGCAACAGGTGTGGAGCCTACGAAACTGATTGCGGGGATAAACGGATGTTTCAAAATCGCATCAACAGTTTCTCTGCCGCCATGAACCATATTAAGCACTCCTTTAGGTAAATTAAGTGTTTCGAACAATTCGAAGATGCGCGTCATTGTCATTGGCACTTTTTCAGAAGGCTTTACGATATAGGTATTTCCGCATGCAATTGCGTAGGGCATAAACCAAAAGGGGATCATAATCGGAAAGTTGAAAGGCGAGATACAAGCACCGACACCAAGTGGCTGGCGGATCACAAACTCGTCAACACCAGTTGCAATATCTTCAGAAAAGACACTTTGCATCAAAGTTGGGATCCCACAGGCAACTTCAATATTCTCGACTGCACGGGTCATCTCAGCTTTGGATTCGGCAAATGTCTTGCCACACTCTTTGGTGCAAATTTCTGCGATCTCGTCTGTATGAGCTTCAAGGATCTGTTTCATTTTGAAAAGATACTGAACACGTTGTGTCGCAGGAGTATTTCTCCATCCGGCCCATGCCTGGTTAGCCCATCCTGCAGCTTCTTCGATATCCTGACTGCACCCGGCAGGTACCCGGCAGATCCTTAGACCTGTTGCCGGATTGATCACACTCATTGTAGCATCACTCTTGCTTTCAATCCATTGGCCGTTAATATAGTTTTTTAATATTGTTGACATGGTGTAATATTTTGGTTGTTATTCGATTTTGTGTTTAAATAAATTTATTTGATATCGTCATGCAACGTCTCTACATGCAATGTCTCTACAGGAAATACCGCTGTTTCTTTTTATGTTCCACGTATTCGGCGCGTGCCTGCTGGACCGTGGGCTGCTCCGAAACTTCGGCGATGGCTACTTCCCACCAGGCATATCCAGGAACACCTTTGGTTAAACTGGTTTCAATATATATCACTGTGGTTTCAGTCTGCATTTTTGCTTCAGCAAGCGCTGCCTTTAACGAATCGATATCCTGTGCTTCGATGACGTGTGCACCAAGGCTGTGCGCATTCTGTGCGAAATTTACCGGAAGAATATCTCCTGTAAGAAGTCCGGTCTCATCGTCGCGATACCTGTATTTTGTTCCGAAGCGTTCTGAACCGACAGCCTGCGATAATCCCCCAATACTCGCAAATCCATTGTTATTCAATATGATGATGGTGAATTTAATTCCCTCCTGAATAGCAGTGACAATCTCGTTGTTCATCATAAGGTAGTTGCCATCTCCGACCATCACGTAGATCTCACGGTCGGGGCAGGCCATTTTGGCTCCGATGCCAGCAGGAATTTCATATCCCATAGTGGAATAGCCATATTCGAGATGAAAACCTTTAGGATCACGGGTTCTCCAGAGTTTATGCAAATCCCCCGGTAAACTTCCGGCGGCGCAAAGGACCACATCGCGCGCCCCTGCAAAGTTATTGACAGCGCCAACCACTTCAGGCTGTGTAACGGGAAGTTCCCCCTTAACGGCATAGAATTCAGTTACTTTCTTATCCCAGTCGGTGCTAAGTGCAGTAACACGATCCCGATATTCTTCAGCTACTTTATAATCTGACAATAACCCTGCAAGTTCTTCAAGGCACACCCTGGCATCGCAGGTTAGTGGCAAGGCACTGTGTTTTCCAGAATCAAAACCGGCAATGTTGATGTTGATGAATTTTACATCGCGATTCTGGAATGCAGTTTTTGAGGCGGTAGTGAAATCGCTGTAACGCGTTCCAATACCTATAACAAGATCGGTTTCACCGGTAATTTCATTTGCCCCTGGTGTGCCTGTGGCGCCAACAGCCCCAAGGTTTGACGGGTGGTTGTAGGGTAAAGACCCTTTACCTGCGAAAGTTTCGGCGACCGGTATCCCAGTTTGTTCGACAAGATTCTTTAATATTTCTGTTGCTTCACTGTAAATTGTACCTCCTCCTGCAATGATCATCGGCTTTTTAGAGGCTTCAATCAGCCGGACCGCTTCTTTCAAAGAAGAGATATCAGGTCTTGGCCGCTCGATCTTCCATACTCTCTTGCGAAAGAGCTCCTCCGGAAAGTCAAAAGCCTCAGCCTGCACATCCTGTGGAAGGCAAAGGGTTACGGTACCGGTGTCGGAGGGTGAGGTAAGTACGCGCATCACTTCGGGCAAAGAGGTAATCAGCTGCTCGGCCCTATTGATCCTGTCCCAGTATTTTGAGACAGGTTTAAAACAATCATTAACCGAAATATCCTGGGTTGATGCTAATTCGAGTTGTTGTAAAACGGGTGCAACATCACGGCGTGCAAAAATATCACCGGGGATAATTAACACCGGCAAACGATTGATCGTTGCACAAGCGGCGCCTGTGATCATATTTGTTGCTCCGGGGCCGATTGAGGAGATACAGGCAAAGGCGCCCATACGGTTTTTCATTTTCGCATAAGCCATGGCAATATGGACCGATGACTGCTCGTTTCGGGTCATAAAGTATCGGAAGTCAGTATTTTGGGTTAATCCCTGCCCCACACCGGCGATAATCCCGTGTCCGAAAATGCCCAGGCAGCCGGCAAAAAACGGACTTTCTATACTATCACGCTCCACATACTGGTTTTTCAGGAACTTCACTACGGCTTGCCCTACCGTCAATCGATTTGTTTTCATGTTGATTAATTTTTTTCAAAAATGGTATGGATTGTTTAAGAAAGGCTGCTGGCTACTGGCTACTGGCAACTGGCTACTAGCTGCCAGTTGCCAGCTGCCAGTAGCTTGATCTAAAATCCCCCCTTCTCCTCAATAAAATTCAAAACTTCGTCCAGTGTAGGATTGAAATTGGAGCATCCGGGTTTTGTGACTAATATGGCGCCGCAGGCATTTCCCATGCGGCACGATTTGTACCAGTCCCAGCCATGCAGGTAACCGTAAATAAACCCACTTGCAAATGCATCGCCAGCCCCAAGCACATTCATCACTTCCACCGGGAATCCGGGAACATCTATCGCTTCTCCATTTTTCAGAAAAACAGTAGATCCTTTGGCCCCACGTTTAACAATCAGGGCTTCGATGCCCAAAGCCATAATTTTCTGAATTGCAGCATCCACGTTCCCCCTAATCTCAGGGGCTGAAATTTGCTGGTTCGTTATTTTTATCTGATTGGGATCGCTGAGCATCGTTGCGAGAATCTCTTCCTCGGTTCCAAGTGCGATAGTACAGTTTTGCAGATAGGCACGGGTGGTCACACCAAAGGAGCGGGGATCGTGCCACTGGTCAGCACGGAAATCGAGATCAATCAAAATAGGGACATTATGTTTAACTGCCTCCTCGGCTGCAAAGAAGCCGGCTGACCTCGACGGCTCAACATTTAGGGCAGTAGCCGAAATTTCGAATAATTTACAGTCGCTGACATTTGCGTATATCACATCATCAATCGAAACTTTCGAATCTGCGCAATTCTCACGGTAGTATACAAGTGGAAAATTGTCGGGTGGTTGGATACCTAAAACTACCGCACTGGTACGAAACCCTGGTTTTCGCGGAATGAATTTTGTTTCGACCCCTTCCTTGTTCAGAAAGTTGAGAAGAAAATCGCCAACCTGATCCTGACCAATTGCAGTGATCAGTGCCGAGCGTAGGCCAAGACGTTTGGTCCCGACAGCCATATTTAGGGGAGATCCGCCTACGTAAGCATTAAAAGATTGTATATCAACAAAATCTGCGCCAATATTGGCAGAATAGAGATCAATTGATGATCGGCCGTAAGTGATTACATCGTAAGTTTTTTCAATCATTTTTTTAATTGTTAATTTTGTAATGCTAAGTGCTTAATTCCCTGGAATTCTTAACAGCCAGCACAAAACATTAAAATTTATATTAACCATTTACTATTATTACATTCAGCATTAACCATTCTCATTCATCTCCCTGGTAACCATCGGAATCCTGGGGTCCATTCCTTTCCAGGTTCCGTAAATCCATTTATGGTCGGGATCGTCAAAGCTCGCAAGGCTTTGGTGGCTGCCAGCAAGAAAATTCAGATAATAGACGTTGTATCCGTGACCGGCGATTACCGGATGATAACCTCTGGGGATCAGGACCACATCATTATTATGAGCTTCAGCTATTTCATCAAGACTCCGGTCATCGGTATAAACTTTTTGCAAGGCAAATCCCTGGGGTTTATCGATCTTATAAAAATAGATCTCCTCGAGTTTTGCTTCGAGGATTTTACCGCTATCCGGGTCTATCTTCTGTTCGTCATGCTTGTGGGCGGGGAATGAGCTCCAGTTTCCCGAGGGGGTGTAAACTTCGACGCATACGAGTTTATCACAAGCTGAACCAGGAGGGAGTAACCTGTTGATCTGTCGGCTTGCATTATCCCCGCCACGGTATTCAATCCCCATTTTCATGACATCGTCGGGAGTTATGAAAGAGGCCGGAAAGCTTTTATTGGAAACAACCCAGCTGCAGGCTATATCGAGCAATTCGCTTTCAGCCGTCAGGGTGAAGGAGGTATTTGGCGGGAGGTACAATCCGTGAGGCAAACCACTGAATACATCTTTCCGTCCATTTTTAGTTTTCCATTGACCAGCTTCCGAGAAAACTGAAAAATTTCCGCCTAACAGGACGATAAGCAACTCATGATTGAGGGTATTGTACGACCATTGTTCATCTTTTTTAAGCGTGCGTGCTTCAAAATTCAGATATTCCCATCCCGCATCGTCGCTTGTAAAGCTCTGATAAACTGAAGTATCAGATTCAGATTTAACTATCAGGGGACATTTTTTATCCTTTTGCATTTTTAACTCCTGTTATTTGATTTTAAAAAAGTACATTTCTGTGCTACAAAAGATTCTAGTGCGTTCATATACACTCTCCCCGGAATCACCATATCGAAAAGTTCAGGGGTATTACGGAAGAATTCACGATGGATACGTGTCCAGATCAGGCGCATATCGGTTGCAATATTCACCTTGCAAACTCCGTAACCTATTGCCTCGAGTAATTCGAAGTCGTCGGCACCCTTTGCCCCTTCGTTAATCTTACCTCCCGCCATGTTTATCCGCTGAACTTCCTCAAGTGGAACAGCTGAAGCGCCATGAAGCACGAGTGGAAATTTTGGCAACTTCTGCTGAATCTCTTTCAGAATATTTAATTGTAATCCCTCTCCTCCCGAAAATTTGTACGCACCATGGCTCGTTCCAACGGCAACAGCCAGACTGTCACAACCGGTACGGCATACAAATTCCTGAGCCTGACCGGGATCGGTATAAAGTGCATGTTTTTCATCAATTGAAATATCATCTTCCACTCCGCTTAAAACCCCCAACTCAGCCTCTACTGCTATTCCCCTGGAATGGGCCCGCTGAACAATTTCGCTTGTAATACGAATATTTTCTTCAAAGGTTTCGTGCGAAGCATCAATCATGATCGAATTGTAGCAGCCTGATTCAATGGCATCGATACAATGTTTATAGTTTCCATGATCGAGATGAACTGTAAAGGTGACATTGGGATAAATTTTTTCAGCTGCTGCTAAAATCCCTTCAAGCATTTCGGGATGAAGATAATCGCGGGCCACAGGAGTAAGCTGAATAATAACCGGTGCTGAGACTTTCGAGGCTCCCCGGAAAACCCCATGCACCTGCTCGGCATTGAAGACATTAAATGCCCCGATGCCGTACCGGCCATATGCCTGAAGATATTGGGTCTGAATAGGGACTCTCATAAATTTATTTATATTATTTAATTTAGCTTCTGGCAGCCAGTAACCAGTTGCCAATAGCTATTTTATTACCAGAAAAATCCGTATAATACAGCCAGAATCCCACAAATGCCGATTGCAGCAATGTTAAACACATCGGTAGTTTTAAACAGCGAACGTTCAATGATTAATCCCTTTTCGTTCATTGTGTGACTTGAAGCATTTAATATAAGTATAGTGCCGATCAGGATAAACCCGGTAACCAGCACATAAATTGCCTCGATAGCCAGATTTCGCATCGGAACAACAAAGAAAGCCGCAACAATGCCTACGAATCCAGCAATTGAAATGATTCTCCATCCAAGTTTTACAGTTTTTTTTCTGGCAAGTTCACCGATAAATTGATTCTCAACCTGATGCGATTTATCCAGTAAGCTTAACCCAATCATCACAACGGTGAGGATAATGAAGACATAACCGATTCTAAGGATGAAAGGGAGATCGGGGTTTACAACTTTAAGCAGTATTCCAAGTGGAATTGTCAGAAGCGCAATCCATACTGCAGCAGTAGCTGTTGATTTGCGCCAGAATAGTCCGCAGAAGAAGATCAGGAACTCACCAGGATATATATAGCCCGTATATTCCTGTATATATTGGTATGCCTGGTCCAGTGTTCTAAGTTGTGGTGCTACACATGTTGCTATGATCAAGGCAATTAAGGCAACTATCCGCCCGACTATTACCAGTTTTCTGTCTTTGGTCCCTTTGCTTAAATGTGCTTTATAGATATCCATCGTGAATACCGTTGAGACACTGTTTACTATTGAACTGAGTGCCGAAACCGCAGCTGCTGCGATAGCTGAGAACGCAAGCCCCTTGATTCCGACAGGTACTATATTACTCAGCAGCCAGGGATAGGCTTCATCTGATTTGGCTAAATCGGCTCCAAGTGCGAAGGCTGCAATCCCTGGCAAAACTACAAGAACAGGGATAAGTAATTT
The DNA here is from genome assembly GCA_903859795.1 of uncultured Bacteroidia bacterium. Lineage (GTDB taxonomy): Bacteria > Bacteroidota > Bacteroidia > Bacteroidales > Prolixibacteraceae > JAAFHB01. The sequence continues at coordinate 5,963 of CAIOOC010000598.1, read as the reverse complement.
AAGATAGCCGGCAAAGACGACCCCATATTGAGCCTCTTTCAGACTTTTTCCCGCCAGACCCCGCTGAATGATGAACTGATTGAATCCCCAAAAAGCAAAATTGGTGAGCCACATCGAACCAAGCACAACACCTAAACCCGGGAGGTCGAGAAAAGCGTCTTTTTTACCACCTGAGCCATCAGGAACGAACACCGTTCCCTTTGCAATGATCATATGAAATTTGTGGGGCGCCTTGTGAATCAGTTCTACAAACCCGGAGAAGAACCCATGGTCTACTCCAAGAGCACTAACGGCGAGAAACGTGGTTACCAATCCGCCGAAAATCAAGACTATAACATTGATCACATCTGTCCAGGCAATCGCTTTCATTCCCCCCCACAACGAGTAAACCGCTGAAAAAAACGAAAATCCGATAATGCCATAGATCATTGGTACTCCGATAATCCGTTCCATCGCCAAAGCTCCGAGGTAAAGAACGGCTGTCATATTTACGAAAATATATACCAACACCCAGAAAACGGCCATTATAGTACTTACCCTTTTGTCGTATCGTTGTGCCAGAAATTGAGGCATTGTGTAGATCCCTTTTTGAATAAAAACAGGAAGGAAATATTTGGCAACAAAAATCAGGACTATTGCCGCTATCCATTCGTATGCTGCAATAGCCAGACCAACTGCATATCCGGAGCCAGACATTGCGATAAAATGCTCCGCTGAAATATTGGCTGCCAGTAAGGCAGCGCCTATGGTCCACCATGGGAGTGAACGACCTGCAAGAAAATAGTCAGAGGTAGTTTTTTGAACCCCTTTTTTAGAACGGGAGACCCATAATCCGGTAAATACAATAATGGAGGCATATCCGAGGAAGACGATCCAGTCGATCGTGGCGAATTGTTTCATGTAGTCAGTTTAATGCTTGTTTAGTCTAAACAAACATAACGTCTTTTCCCGCCTCTACCTTTTACTTTTTTATCCTATTGTAATGCTATTTTAGCATTTATTGATATTATTGCCTAGTTTAAGCTAATTGTTGTATATTCTGAACTATTTTATTTAGAATGAGTCTGATTTATAATTGGCAAATTTATTTTTTTACATGCTGTTTCAGGAATTTTTACATAATTATAACGTGATTTTTTCATTTACAAACAGGTTTCTAAAGTTTGACTTTGAGAATATTCAATGAGCAATGAACTCAATCCGATTTTCATTGTTCTGCTTTTAGCTATTTTGAATTTAAACTCATTTTTAGTAGAGTTGTTTTATTTTAAAAAAAGATTGTATTTTGGCAATTGAAACCACACTAACAATAACCTAATTTCGATGCAAGTTGAGGACAAGATTTTGTTTAATGAAATAAAGAATCGTAATCTTAAGGTTTACGAGTCTTTATTCATAAATTATTATCCTCAACTGGTAAAATTCGCTCAGGGGTATGTTTTTGATAAACAGGAGTGTGAAGATATTGTCCAGAATCTTTTTATCAATTTTTGGGAAAATGCCGAACGGATTACTTTTGATATTTCCCTTAAAGCCTATTTTTTTACAGCTGTCAAAAACCGATGCCTCAATTATCTTAGGGACCTTCAAATTCATGATAAACTTAATTTACTTTATCTGGAAGCTCTTCTAAATCAGGACAATGGAGAGGAAGCTCAGGATCCGGAACTAATCATTAAAATCAATGCTGCCATTGCACAATTACCTGAAAAAATGGTTCAGATTGTTAAATTGAAGTATCTTGAGGGTAAAAAACTTGACGAAATTGCCCAAATTCATCAGGTTTCTAAAAATACCGTAAAAACACAATTGCTAAGGGCAAAGACAAGGCTTCGCAAGATTTTGGTTCAAAGCACATCGGTTAAATTCTTTTTATAATTTCCCTTCACATTTTTTTAATATTTGTCACCCCTTTCTCCTTTTTGTGTGTCTTGAATAAAAAATGTAACACAATCGAAATTTTATTGTAACTATAACATCACTGCATATAGCAATATTTGCACAGATTAAACTTGACCTAGAAAACACAAGTATATGTCCAAACAACAAACGATAATCGATTTCGAGATTATCTGGAGGAAGATAAATAGTTCAATAACTACAGATGAAGAGCAGCTGTTAACCAGTTGGTTGGAGGAAAGTCCGGCTCACCAGGAATATCTTCATAAAGCCATGCGTTATTATCATGAAGGTTCAAGACCCAATATTAGTAGGTCAGAAACAGAGAAGGCGTGGAGAAAACTTAAAAGGAAGGGAATAAAAACCAATCGTATCATTTCACTGCCGGTTATCGGTGTCGCTGCAGCGGTGATTGCAGTAATGCTTTATATTACAGTTTTTTATCCCAATACAAAACGAAATGACAATTCAATTTCTGTTCATATTGAGCATATCAGACCAGGTTCAAATAAAGCGACTTTAATCCTTGATGACGGTTCGGTTTATGATCTCACTTCATCAAAGAAACTTTTAATCTCTGAAGGAGGTTCAGAGATTAAAAGCGAAGGAGATAAACTGCAATATACTGAAAAGGATGTTCCTGACAAGGACTTGAAATACAATACATTAAGCATCCCTCGGGGAGGTGAATTCTTTTTGCAGCTTGCCGATGGGACAAAGGTTTGGCTTAATTCAGAAACAGTTTTGAGATATCCAATTCAGTTTGCTGGAAATGAACGAAGGGTTGAGCTTACCGGTGAAGCCTTTTTCGAGGTGGCACGTAATGAAAAGATTCCATTTATTGTGGATTCGAATGACCAGTCGGTTAAAGTTTTGGGAACCGAATTCAATATCTCATCCTACAAAGAGAATCCGGTTGTTTACACCACTCTGGTTAAGGGAAGTGTAGAGGTAAATGCGAAAAATAATCCGGAGATCAAACAGAGATTATTACCAAACGAACAAAGTTTGATCGATAAAATTGGTGGCGAGATTACTAAACGACATGTCGATCCTTATCAGTATGTGGCATGGAAAGAGGGACGTTTTGTTTTTGATGACCAAACCCTCGGTGAGATCATGAAAGTTTTGTCGAAATGGTATAACATCGAAGTGGTTTTTGAACATGAAGCACTTAAAAATATCCGTTTTACAGGTAATCTTAAGCGCTATTCCGATTTTGGTGATTTACTGAAAAAGATTCAGAAAACCGATGAAGTAGCCTTCAGTATTGAAAATAACCAGATTACGATCAGATAAGTAACGAGATTTAAAATAAATGCGGAAGATGTTTGCACCATCCCCCGCATCAGATTAAGTAATGAGTATTTAATAATTAAACTAAACAGCACAAAGTTATGAAAAAAAAACGATGGAACCCCCTCTGCGACAGCGGATGGAAAAAATTCTTCTTTATTATGAGGATAACTGTATTTTTCCTGTTTGCAGGACTTTTGCAACTTTCTGCAAGTGTCTATTCCCAACAAACCAACCTTCGTCTGAATGCTGAAAAGGCCAGTGTTTCGGAAGTTTTAAAGATGATTGAAGGACAAAGCGATTTTCATTTTCTGTACCGGTCAGACTATTTTAGCAATTTACCTGACGTAACTGTCGATTTTCAGGATGTGAAAATAGAAGAAGTTCTGAATAAACTAATTGTCCCTTATGGTTTTACGTATGAGATTGACGATCGGACCGTAGTTATTAAACGGGCAGCTGCTCAATCTGTTCCTTCCGACCAAAAGAAGGAGTTTTCGGGACGAGTGCTCGACAGTAATGGCCTTCCTCTTCCCGGAGTGAGTGTTGTTGTAAAAGGAACAACAGTTGGAACGATTACAGATGCTGACGGAAAATTTGCACTTACACCTTCGGGAGATGTAAAAGTTCTAGTATTTTCGTTTGTAGGAATGAAAACTCAGGAAATTGCGGTAGCTGGTAAATCAGTTTTTAATATTGCTCTTGCCGAGGAGACGGTAAAAATTGATGAGGTTGTTGCTGTTGGTTATGGCAATACCAAAAAGAGGGATATTACAGGTTCTGTTGCTTCAATTTCATCTTCAGAAATGAATAAGGGAGTCTATTCCAGTCCGGCAGAGATGCTTCAGGGCAAGGTAGCAGGCCTTAGTATGACCCGCAGCGGTGATCCAACCGAGAGTCCTTCAATAACCCTTCGGGGTCCCTCAACCTTACGTTCTGGTGCTGCGATGGAGCCGTTTTATGTTATCGATGGTGTTCCCGGAGCTTCAATAGATGCAGTAGCCCAGGATGATATCGTAAATATTGATATCATGAAGGACGCTTCTTCGACCGCTATTTATGGTTCAAGGGCAGCAAACGGCGTTATTATTGTTACAACCAGACGTGCAAAGGCTGGTCAATCGTATGTGACTTATAGCGGATTAACCTCCCTTGAGCAGGTGTCAAACCGAATCGAAATGCTTTCTGCTACAGAATTAAGAGCCTATCTTAAGAAAGTTGGCAAGGTTCCCTATAGTGATAATGGGGGAAATACCAATTGGGAAGATGAAGTGATTAGAAACGGAGTCTCTCAGAATCAGAATATTTCTTTCGGAGGAAGCAGTGAGAAGACCCTTTATGGTGCGAGCATTAACTATTTGAAAAACGAAGGGATCATTAAAACAAGTTCAATGGACCGGATAAACGCCAGGATGAACATTGAGCAAAAAGCATTTAATGACAAAGTTACAGTGGGGTTAAACCTTACAAATTCCGTGACAAATCAGCATGCTATAAACCCAAATGTATTTGCCAACATGTTGAAATATCTTCCTACAGTTGGAGTTCATAATGCCGATGGAACTTTCTTTGAGAACACTCAAAACAGTAGTTATTACAACCCTGTTGGATTGTTAAAGAATGAAACTGACGATCGGAAAATTACGATGCAACTGGCTAATGCAACACTAAAAGTGAATATTCTGCCTGAATTAACTTACAATGGAAGCGCTTCAATGCAAAGCATCGAGCGGCAGCAAAATCAGTATTCCAATGCCGCATCCACAATGCATTTGTCGGCTAACGGTTATGCCGTTCGTTCTGAGTATACAAACAAGAGTACCATTATGGAGAATTACCTGACCTATGCAAGGATTACTGGGAAGCATAATTATAAGCTGCTTCTTGGTCATTCATGGCAGGAGGATAAGCTTAATGATGGTTTTCAGGCTGCGAACAGCAATTTTATCTCGGATGACCTTCTTTATAATAACCTTTCATCGGGAAGTTCACCTGATAAGGTATCCAATGCTGACAAATTTGGAACCGCGAATATTCAAACCTTACGGATTATCTCGTTTTATTCAAGGTTTAATTATCAGTACGATAACAAATATCTTTTGCAGGCGACTGTTCGAAGGGATGGTTCTTCAGCTTTTGGCTCTAATCACCAGTGGGCTACCTTTCCTTCAGTTTCATTGGGATGGAGAATTACCAATGAGTCGTTCATGAAGGATCAGAAGCTGTTTAATGATTTAAAACTGAAAGCCAGTTATGGTATAAGTGGTAATTCCCTTGGTTTCGATCCGTCAATATCGAGGTTGAAATATGGTGTAACAGGGGTGACTTATATCAACGGGGTTCAACTTCAGGCGGTTGGTGTTACCCAGAATTCAAATCCAGATCTGAAATGGGAATCTACGGCGATGACAAATATTGGTCTTGATTTTGGAATTCTCGACAATCTGATCACCGGAACAATCGATTACTATGACAAGCAAACTAGCGACCTGATTTGGTACTATCCCGTTCCTACGACCAAATATCTTTATCCGAATCTTTGGGCTAATGTCGGGAAGGTGAGTAACAAGGGATTAGAAGTGACCATTAATGCCACACCAATAAAAAAAGGAAATTTCAGATGGACAACTTCTATTAATCTTTCCACAAATGCCAATAAGGTTGTTTCGCTTTCGAACGCACAGTTCCCAACCTTTAAAAGAATAGAAACCGCAGGTTTCGGAGGTAAGGGTCAATCAGGTAACCCATCCCAGGTTATTAAAGAGGGT
>CAIOOC010000597.1 GCA_903859795.1 uncultured Bacteroidia bacterium | reverse complement strand
CACTTCTGTAGCAAATTGCTATGAAGCTCTTGGCGATATTGTCAATACAAAATTGACTTATGAGAAGATACTAAAATATGAGCCTCAATTTAAATGGGTTCGGGATGAATTATACCCTCAGTTAATAAAGAGATTAAAATAAATCAAATGGGAAAGCGAGTACTTGTTGTAGGTGCCGGTATTGGTGGCCTTGCTACGGCCTTAAGATTGGCAAAAAAGGGATATGAAGTTCAGATAATCGAAAAGAATAGCCAGGCTGGGGGACGGCTCAACCAGCTTAAAAAGGATGGTTTTACTTTTGATACGGGTCCAAGCTTTTTCAGTATGTCGTATGAATTCAATGAATTTGCGAAGGATTGCAACATTGAGCTCCCTTTCAGATATGTTGAAATTGATCCGTTGTATACTGTCAATTTCAGCAGAAGCCCTAAGACCTACCGTCTTTACAAAGACATTCACAAACTCGCGGAGCAGTTTAAGGATGTCGAACCGGACTTTGAATTTAAGATGCACAAATACCTGAAAAACGGGAAAGCACTATTTGACGATACGGTTGATATTGTGATTAAGGAGAACTACAATTCGGTTTTTTCTTACCTGATCACACTGATGAAGGTTAATCCGGTTCATCTGCCGGTTCTTTTCCGGAATTTCTGGCAACAGGTTTGCCGGTATTTCTCGTCGGACGACGCCCGTGAAATCATTTCTCTTGTCGCCTTTTTCCTTGGCAGAACCCCTTTCGATACTCCTGCAGTTTATACTTTACTCTCCTATACTGAATTCCAGCATGACGGATATTATAATGTTGAAGGGGGGATGTACAAGATTGTTGAAGGAATTCTAGGGGAACTTCAAAAAGTAAATGTGAAGATCACCTACAATACCGAAATAGTTGATTTTTTGGCTAGTGGCCGGAAACTTGACGGACTCGTTGACCAGAATGGAGGTAAATGGCAAAGCGATATTATTGTGGTTAATAGCGATGCGGCCTCATTCCGTGGTAAAATATTCAAGCGTCCCCGCTATTCGGAGGCCAGACTTGACAAGATGGAATGGACCATGGGGCCGTTGACAATATACATTGGTTTGAAGTGCAAACTTCCTCAGGTCGAGCATCATAACTATTTTCTTGGGGATAATTTTAAGGACTATGCCAATAAGATTTTTCAATCAACCGGAACTATTCAAAAACCTTACTATTACGTAAATGTGCTATCCAGAAATAATCCCGATTGTGCCCCGGAGGGGTGCGAGGGGTTATTCTTTGTCTGCCCGGTTCCCGACCTGCGGTTTAAAAGCAACTGGGACGACAAGGATGAGATTGTGAACAGCATCCTTACCGATTTCTCCACGCGTATTGGGAAAGATATAGTTCCGGAAATTATCTCAAGGACTGTTTATACACCCGAAGATTGGCAAAATCAGTATAATCTGCACAGGGGCAGTGGTCTGGGACTTTCTCATAAGATGATGCAGATTGGCGCTTTCCGCCCCACGAATTTTGATGAGGTATTTAAGAATGTCTTTTATGTTGGCGCCTCTACGGTTCCGGGCACCGGCCTGCCAATTACGATGATCAGTTCAAAACTGGTGGTGAAAAGGATAGAGAAATTGAAAATGCGTTAATTTGACAATTCGACCATTCAGCAATATTTCTTAGAACACTTCAAAACCTCATTTTACGATAACATAGATCTTGCAAGACCCCAGGGTGGTTCTTTTTCTGGTTTTACATTTTAATCATCAAGAAAGGAGATCATTATAAAAAGAGGCCATCCCAATTGGAATAGCCTCTTTAAAATTTACTTCCCGTGGGTTTTAAAATGTAAACGCCACCTCAAACTCAAGTTGGTTCATTTTTATATTGATCGTTTGATTTGGTACCATATGTCCCGCCATGGCCTGAGTAGCATCGAAATCAAGAGGGTTATATCCCGATACGCTTCCGGGTAAAGCATAAACAAGGGCAAAATGTACGGCACTTTTAGAGGTTCCCAGTTTTTTGGAAAAACCTACCGTCAGGTGATCCTGTACAACTGCGGGAGCCAGGATGTTAAACAAGGTCTCGGTTGTTGGAACCGGCTGGTCACTGTGAGAGTAACCACCTCTTAATGTCCACCCATGATTCCCGCTAAATTCAACACCAAATTTATAAACATTAATGTCGTTCCAGCCAAATCCCGGGCCATTGTCAGAACCAAGCGGTGTGGTCGCTAAGGTCTGGGGATTGAAATGATTTGAAACAGAAGCCACATCGGTATAGTTGATCCGTTTGTAGTCGGCAAGAATTGCCCATTTTTTACTCAGCTCATACGCCAAGCCAACAGACCAATTGGATGGAATATCAAAGTTACCCTGTTCTGCAAAAAGACCAGCATATTTATCAAATTTGGCCATTTTTATCTTAGGCTGATAACTGACACCCAGAGTTAAGCCCTGAGCCAGTTGTCCCATATATCCAAGCTTAATGCCTAAACCTGTTCCGTTATTGGTTCCGTTTCCGCTGACCTTTGAAGGTGCCTGAGACATTTGGGCAAATGAGGCAACACCCTTTGCACTAAAATACTGATATACAAATAAAGCGGTTAATCCGAGACTATGCTTTTCGGCGATTTTCCTTGAATAGGTAAGTCCGACAAACATTTGTGCCAGGTTAATTCCCGTAGTTGTTGAACTGGGATCGTAGAAAGTCTGCGTTTTATAATCTGTATTCATACCTCCGTTACCAAAAACTGTAGCAGAGAAACTGCTTTTTTCGTTAATCATCCAGTTTGCTCCCAAAGTTGGTTCTAGAAAGGCCTTTGAACCGCTTTCAACAGTTCCGGGGGTCAATCCCATGGTGCCCTGCATCCCTGAAGGATTACCGGTTATTGTGTATTGCCTGTTTGGATTAAAGATTTCAAAGCCTACATTGTATTGTTTACCCAGAAAGACATTTCCTGCCGGGTTCCCGTTTATCAAACCGTTTTTGTACCAAGCAGTACCAGCTCCTGCCAACCCTTTATTCTGAGCTCCATAACCAACACCAAAATATCCATCAGTTGCATCAACTCTTTCCGGTAATCCCATACCGACAAATACCAAAGCCAAAATAGCAATTGTAAAAATTTTCTTCATAATATTAGAGAAATTAAGTGGTTAATATATAACACATTGCACAAATATATTTAATTGGGACATTATTGAGTATTACTAAATAATAAATATTAAGTTTAATATTTCCATTTTGCCAGAAAATGAAAGGATTAAACTATTTTGGTCTAAATATTCATATAATTAAATCAATTACACTTCATTCTGAAAGTTGTCAAAAATGAACAGACAAAATAGTGACTAACAGCCGCCTCCTGCAGATGCTCCTTTTCGTTTCGGAATCACTGTTTCTCCTTTCTTTTTTTCTGGAGCATTTACTGTGATATTTTGCTGTTCAGTATTGCCGTGTAGTGAGGATACGTCGATTACTGATATTT
>CAIOOC010000596.1 GCA_903859795.1 uncultured Bacteroidia bacterium | reverse complement strand
TCTTTATTTCCTGGTATTGGTTTTAGGGTTTATTGCAATGAGCTGTAACAAGACAGACAGTTTAAAAACACCAGGGTCTCAGGTTTCACTTAAATCTGCCATTACAACAGGAGTTCAGGATCTGTCAACTGCGGTAACAGCAATGACCACTTCTACCGGTTATCAGGTAGTGAATGGACCAACAGACCTTTTGACAAAGAGTATAGTAATCTCACCCTGGGATACTGTTACTCACAGCATTCAGTTGGCTGATATCGCGGGCATTTATGATTATAAAGCTGTTGCATACAGACATATGTTTATGCCGATGATGCGCTTTTTCAACAAGACGAAAGACACCACAGTAATGGTTATTCGCTTACCCGTTGAAAAGGTGACAAATTCAAGAAAGTTGCTCAGTTACTCTCCGGCAGACACTTTATTGACCAATAATTATAAAATTACTGTCTCAGACTACAAATACACTTTTAGTCACGTTATTGGTTCGGCATATGAAATGGCCTCAGCAATAAATGTTAAAGGTGTAGCTGCAGGAACTTATAAAATCCAGTACACCAAAAATAAGGTCACAGGTTATCATTTTGGTTCTGAATTTGATTTTCCTGACGGCTATATTGCTCAAACATATTATACACCTGGCGACACAGCAATTTCGGAATATACTATCAAAAAGGGGACTCAGATTTTTTATGACGAGAAATATACAGCAATCAAAAGTGCTGCGTCAGGTAGCAAACACCGGGAAAGAGAGTTTTCTCTGACTATTGGCAATGTTATGATTGTAAGGCAATTGGGCCATTCACAAGCCAGCCTCGACAGTGCCAAAGTATATGTTGCAGGCGTTCTGCAATTAAAATCTAAAGTTGAAATTGTTGATAATTCGACTAATCCGGCTGTTGATCCAACAGACAATTGTTTTGCCAATCACCAGCGCGATTTAAAAATAACCTTCGATGATGGTACAACCAAAACATTGTCTGAACTTGCTGGAAGTGTTATTACCAACATCGGAGATCTGTTTACCTCGTTACGTCAGGCGAATTTTGGTACTGCTATTATCGATATGATTGCCTGGGATATCTATTTTAAGAAGAATTAGGATCCGGTTATTATTCTAATGTCTGGTTAAGAAAATACCCGGCAGGCTTATTTGCCTGTCGGGTATTTTCTTATTTGTGTGAATCAGAATTCGGAGGGTCAGGATCGGGTAAAGGCTTTGGAATGATACACAAAATGAAGTGCGAAAACGAAGATTAGCGGGTTAACCAAAGTAAAAAGGTACTTACTGTTCGAATCCCGCCTTTTCAGAATCTCTTCCGTCACCATATTCTGATGCAAGCGAACCTTTGATTTTTTCAATTATTCTAACTTCGTAGTTGTTGGTATATTCAACGACGTAAAAAGATCCGTTAATATACCCACCCAACTGCGAGGGTTTAAGGAAATTATATTCTGCTTGCAGGAGATCCACACCCGGATTGGGGTTTGTCGCCGGGAAATTCTTCCCTGCTTTAACCAACGATGCAAAGAAATGTAACGCAATATCATATCCCTGGAAGCTATATTGTGTTGGCTCACTTCCAAAATCCAAACGGTATTTCTCAATAAACTTATTCACTTTAGGATTTCCATAATCAATGAAGAACGGAGCCAAATAGAGCAAATTGGTATTATGCATGTACTCAATATCAATACTCTGCATTTTAGTATATTCCTGAAGACCGATGACCCTGACTTTATGTGATTTTGAAACAGTATTCAGGCGCGTCATCGCGACACTAACGTTCGCTTCGCTACCTTCTGCAAGAATAAAAACATTTTCAAGGCTGTCTTTTAGAAGTTCCTCAAGACCTAAGGCATCTTCTGTGAGGATATTATATGAACGCAAATTCCTGGCTCCCAGCTTTTGTGTTAACCTGTCAAAAAGGTATTTCCCGTCTCCTGAATATGCCCCATGATGGAGCATAATCAGGTTTTTTGAAGCAAAATTGGTTGAAATATAGTCAGCAGTACTTGCAAGCCTAAGCCTTTTGCCCGGATTGATCAGGTAATAACCTGGAGTTTTTAAAACAAAGCGGTTATCGGGTGAGAGGGGTGAAACCATGGGGATCCGGTTCTTGAAACTTAATTCAGCGACAATTTTCTGATCGTTTGGATATACAGGACCAATAATCAGATCCAGGGATAAAAATTCCGGCTTTTTCACCAATGTATTAACAACATCAGAATCGTGATAAGTATCATAAACATATAGCTTTAGCTTCATTCCCGCCTGAGTCATTACATCAGATGCCAAAAGGATACCTGAGTAGAAATCCAAATAACTATTTGAATGTTGTGCAACCCGAATTGAGTCGCTAATATTCTGACAGAATGGTAGATAAATCCCTACATTAAATCTCTTATTCAGATTCGGAACATCCATTGGTTTTGCAGCCTCCTGTGATATTTCGGGTTTAACTATCTCTTTGACAGGTAAATGATTGCCGGCTTGAGGAGTAGCTGCTTCAACGGTCTTCTTTGATGGAATTTTAATAACCATTCCAAGTTTAAATCCGTTCTTCAGTTCCGGATTCAAATTTTCCAACTCGGATTGGGATACACCAAAACGTTGCTGGAGCTGGAAATAATTATCGCCTTTAACAATCCTATATTCACCAGCTTGAAGGTTTTCTTCCTTAGGTGTTGGTGTATTTTCAAGTAAGCTGGCAGGTCCGGGTATAATCAAAACAGTCCCGTTCGAAAGACTCCCGGTGAGTGATGGATTTAGTCTTAGTATCTCCTCCTGAGTGGTATTAAATGTCTTGGCTATGGAATAAAGCGTCTCCCTGCGTTCGACAACATATTTTACACGCTTGCTGTTTTTGTCCGTTTTACCAACTGCAGTTTGAAATGAAAACGGTGCAGGTATCATAAGTTCTTCACCTTCACGAATACCCGTTTTCGCTAGCGGATTGTATTTGTAAAAATCCTCAATTGGAATATTGAAATTCTTTGCGACCGAATACGGAGTGTCCCCCTTCGCTGCCGAATAGAACGCGTATTTCTTTGCAGTGCCGAATATCTTAAGTTGTGCCTGCAAATTAATTGATGGCAAAAGGAACAAAAGAAATATAGCTACTGCAGGGATAGTTCTACCCTTAAAAAACCTTGAGAACATAGGAAACAAGTTTATTTATGCTCCCCAAAAGTACGCATAAATTGTACCCGTTCGAACTCTGCAAGATTTGTAGTGTTATCCAAACTTAATTTTCCTCTGAAATCGGCTAATGATTCATAACCATTAAGTTCCATCCAATGGCTAATACCTTGGATCAGAGAAGGAATAATGGAGAATCCATCCTTGTAAAGAGCCGAAACGATCTGGACAGTAGTAGCACCGACAAGCAACATCTTCACGATGGTTTCCCAGTCATGAATTCCTGTTGAGGCAGAAAGGTCGCTGTTTACCCGGTTCGCCATCAATGCGATCCAACGCAGTGAGAGCTTATAGTCGGTGTCTTTACTTAAAACATCAGAACCGGTAATCTTTTGTTCATGAATATCTACGTCGGGACTATAAAACTTATTAAATAGTACCAGTCCCTTGATTTCGGAGAAAGAAAGATCTCTGATCACGGCACCCAAATTGGAGAAATAGGAACTGATTTTTAGTGATATCGGAATCTTTATCTTTGATGAGACTCTTGAGACAATATCAAAATACATGCTTTCGTTGTCCTCGCTGGTCTGTGTAAGGTTCGTGGGAAGTACAAAAACATTCAATTCGATTGCATCGGCTCCCGCATCTTCAACTTTTTTGGCAAAAAATGCCCATTCCTGGGCAGTAGTGCAGTTAATGCTTGCTATAACAGGTATTGTAAGCGCTTTTTTTGCCTCTGTAATCAGGCTTAAGTAGTTCTTAAGATTATCCTTTTTAATCTGGTAATCGTAATAGTCGAGAAATTCCAGATTATTATCCATTGGGCCAAGTTTTCTGAACTCGTGCGCAAATTCCAGATAAATTTCCTCTTCGAAAATTGATTTTAAAACAACCGCTGCAACACCCGCCTCTTCCAACGCCTTAAGATTCTCAATTGAATTGGTAAGGCCACTACTTCCGGCGATAATCGGGTTTTTAAGTTCAAGTCCAAGATAAGTGACACTAAGATTAGTCATCTTCAAAAATATTGAGTTAATGATTAGCTTTATTCTGAATATAGTGGTGCATGTTTTCGGCAGCCCGTCGTCCATCGCCCATGGCCAGAATAACAGTTGCTCCGCCCCGAACAATATCACCACCTGCAAACATCTCTGAAATAGATGATTGCATTTTGTCTTCGTCGACAACAATGGTTCCCCATTTGGTAATTTTCAGATCAGGAAGACATGAAGGGACAAGTGGGTTCGGTGATACTCCCACAGCGACAACAACAAGGTCGACATCGAGTTCGAATTCAGAGCCTTCAATTGGCATTGGCCGCCGGCGTCCGGATGAATCTGGTTCACCAAGCCCCATCCTGTTAAGTCTCATTCCTGTGACGCGTCCTTTCTCATCGGCGAAATATTCGAGTGGGTTACACAGCGTCATAAATTCAACCCCTTCCTCCTTGGCATGTTTTACCTCTTCAACGCGGGCAGGCATCTCTGCTTCAGAGCGGCGATAAATAATCATTGCACGCTGGGCTCCAAGCCGCAGAGCAGTGCGAACAGAATCCATAGCAGTATTTCCACCCCCGATTACTGCAACATATTTTCCTTTTAATACCGGGGTATCCTTTCCTTCGATTGAAGCACCCATCAGATTTACACGGGTCAGGTATTCGTTTGACGAGAGAATCCCATTGTAGTTTTCACCCGGAATCTCCATAAAACGAGGTAATCCGGCACCACTGGCAATGAAAAATCCCTCGTAACCCTCTTCTCGTAAATCATCAAAGGATGAGGTTCTCCCTACAATATAATTGGTCTCAAACTTTACTCCCATCTTCCTGAGGTTTTCCAACTCAAAGTCAACAACAGAGTTAGGGAGCCTGAATTCAGGTATTCCATATTTTAAAACTCCGCCAATTTCATGAAGTGCTTCAAAAACAGTGACATCATAACCGTATTTAACCATATCTCCGGCAAACGAGAGTGAAGCTGGTCCGGAACCGACAGCCGCAATCTTTATTCCGTTGGGTAGAGCTGTTTCAGGGATATTTGCGGAACCTGAATTTCGCTCATAATCGGCGGCAAATCTTTCAAGATGTCCGATAGCAACAGCGGGTTTATCTGTTTTTTCGACATAAAAGCACCTCGATTCACACTGCTTCTCCTGGGGACAAACGCGACCGCAAACAGCGGGAAGTGCATTGGTCTCTTTGAGAGTGGCAGCAGCCATAAGTATCTCACCCTGCTCGATATATTTGATGAATTTCGGAATATTAATGCTTACCGGACATCCTTCAATACATGTAGGATTTACACAATCCATGCACCTGGTAGCCTCTTTTAATGCCTGTTCAAGTTCGAGCCCCATATTTACTTCCTTATCCTGATGCTTGACCCGTATAGCAGGGGCCAGTTCGGGCATTTTAACTCTGGGGATCAATATACGTTCTTTGTTTTTTGTTTTTGCGCGCAATTCGGCCCTCCAGGCCTGGCTCCTTTCCTCCTTGAGGTATTCGGGGTTTAATGACATTATCCTAAAATTAAAGCTTTTGTGAATAGATTTCCGATGCCTTTCTCTCTTCCTGAATATAACCACCCAGCCTCATAAGCATTTCATCAAAATCAACCTGATGGGCATCAAATTCAGGTCCATCAACACAGGTAAATTTGGTCTTTCCACCAACTGAGACACGGCATGCTCCACACATACCGGTTCCATCTACCATAATCGAATTTAAGCTTGCCTGGGTGGGAATGTTGTATTTTTTGGTAAGCAAAGAGGCAAATTTCATCATGATCGCAGGACCAATGACGATACACTCATTGACTTTTTCGCGCTGGATGATCTCTTCCATTCCGGCAGTAACTAATCCTTGTCTGCCATAGGAGCCATCATCAGTCATAACGATCACCTCATCAGACCATTTGCGAATCTCATCCTCCAGGATAATTAAATCCTTATTCCGTGCTGCGATAACTGTTACAACCCGGTTCCCTGCTTTCTTGAAGGCCTCAACAATCGGAAGCAGGGGCGCAACACCAACACCACCACCGGCAGCCAAAACTGTCCCGATATTTTCGATATGGGTAGGTTTTCCAAGTGGCCCTACAAGATCGGTAATACTGTCCCCTGGTTCAAGGGCAACCAACTTCGAAGAGCTTACCCCCATAATCTGCACAACAAGGGTAATTGTCCCGCGCACCGGATCGGCATCTGAAATGGTCAGGGGAAATCTTTCCCCGTCTTCTCCAATACGTAATATCACGAAATTACCCGGCTTTCTGGATTTAGCAATTAATGGACTTTCAACGACCAACTGAACTACTTTATCCGAAAAATATGTTTTCTCGAGAATCCTATTCATAGACACGAAATTATTTTACTGATATTCAATACATAACATCGCGGGCGGAAAAGCTCATTATCAAAATAAGTGTTCCCGTAAAAATCGATTTAGCGACATAACGACTACCATTTTCCCGCGTCGCAAAATTGCAAAAATTAATGAATTGAATTTAAACAACATGCTAAATTAGATTCATTATATTTTACACGATATTTTAGCTTTCTTTTACTCAAATAACGCTATCTTTAAATTCCAATCGTTATACTATCTTTAATTTAAGTTTCGCATCAACGCTAAGCAGCATTTAATGCAGCGTTCATTTTGATGATTTTTGTAATCGACTGATTATCATCAGCTATTTTATCCAATATTTGTTCCATATCTATTTCGAAAATGTCGGCTATTAATTTTAGAAGTTCTAAAAGGTAGCCCCATATTTTTTCTACGATCGTTAATTCCAATGTCTCAACACCAGCTTGTTTGAACAGTTCACCCAAACTTTCATAGTCTAACAACCTCTTTGCAAGCGAAAGGATGTTGTACTGTAGCATACTAATCGTTGTGTCTGCTATCTGGGCGTCAAAATCCTGTGATTGGCTCTTACCAAGCCTCAAATAATTTTTGGTCTCCTTGAAGAATACTTCGATGCTCCAGCGGATACTGTAAATCCGGTAAGCTTCTTCAAATTCCAGCTCGTTGTTCGTTGTCAGTAAAACGTTCCAACTACCCCGATGAGTCGTCTTGCAAAAGAATAGTCGTATATAATTCTCTTTATAGTGTACATCTACAAAACTGTACCAGACATTAAGTTTTCTGGAACGTTTTGTCTTCTTATTTCGTTTCTGTTTTTCTATAAGCTCCTTTGCTGTATAGGATTGTGCCTTAAAATCGTACCTGGCCTTTCCCATTTTTGCCATGCCCAACAAGTGACATTTAATTTTACGTTTTAGGATGAATGAAATCAACTCATCGCTTACAAACCAACTATCAACCAGCAGATAATTAAAACGAATACCTTTTGAAATTGCAGTGCGGATCATCATCAATAAATTATCGGTTTTCTTTTCAAAGTACTCAGCCCTACGTATGCTTCCGGCAGCATGAACGCTTCTTTTCTTTGAAAACCTGTCTTTTGCTTGTTTTGAAGTTAATCCATAAGGTTTCTTTTCGTTTTTCCCCTTTTCTCCATGCAAAGAGAAATCTATTCCGAAAAAACTTTTGCCATCGTGGTATCCAAGGAACAATCCTTTAAACCCAAGTTTACAATTGTTGGTAACATGAGACCAGATCCTGCCAATTAGTTCAATGCTCCAACCGGTCTTGGGTAGGTCGGTATCATCGGCAATCAAGCATTTATATCCGGTCGACTCCTCAGCAGTTGTGGCTAATCCGATCAATTGTAAGGTAACCTGGTAGTGCAATGCCCTCCAGTTGATCAGTTCATTGTTTTTAAAACGGTAAAAGACATCTTTACCTCCTTTGAACAGTTTCGACAAAATACTTATGCTATAAGCTCTTACATTGGGAAGTTGAAACAGAGGGAAAAGCAGAAGCAGAGTCAAAATATTGCTTGACGAATACGTTGATCGATCACCATCAGATGATTTCAATTGCTTACTGTTAAGATTCAAAGAACGAATAATCCAGAGAACTGTCTGGCAAACTTTTTCACTTGAAGTGAAAAAGCCATTAATTTCAGAAATGTTTGTTGTATCTTTACTTCGTAGCATGGTTTTATTGTTTTGTTTGACAACATAATATTACTGATTTTCAGTAATATAAACAAATTTCCATGCTACTTTTTTATCATAAAACCTATCTTTTTTTTTGCCTAATTTCTAATGCGAAACTTCAGTCTTTAATAGTTATGATTTTGCAAGCCATATAAGGTTATAAGTTTATTAATTAGCGCACTTAAAAGAGTAAAATGGCGAATCTACAAAACAGAAAATCCCGTGAAGGAGTTGTTTATTCAACTGCCGACAATTTCCAGTACAACTTTAATTCGGCTGATCAGAATCAGGAAACGTTAAAACCGACACAACAAAACCTCAAAGTATTGCTTGATAAAAAGCAGCGGGCGGGAAAGAAGGTCACCCTGATAACCGGTTTTATTGGTTCTGATGAGGATTTAAAAGAATTGGGAAAAAAATTAAAGTCAAAGTGTGGAGTAGGCGGCTCGGTAAAGGATGGAGAGATTTTGATACAGGGTGATTTCCGCGACCGGTTAATTGAACTGTTGGCAGTTGATGGATATAAAGCAAAAAAGGCAGGGGGGTGATGAAGTGCGACGGGGCGAGGGGACGACTGCACGAAAGCATGACTGAACGACTAAACGAGACTGAACGAGTATACGAACGCACGACTGCACGACTAAACGAGGGAATGTCCTGAAATTTACCCCCAACCCAGGGGTAAAGCGACAGTACATGCATATAGTCCTCAAGCAAAACCCCGAAAAAGCTCAACTGTTAATTCGGACGGAATAGTGATAACGTTCATAAAGGCTTCCCGACTAAAGAACGACAACGACTTTTGTTTGTAACGGAGCAAGCTGAATATCAATCTTATTCCCGACAAAACTTTGCAGATCAGAAACTGCTCCTGTCTGGGGATCAAGTACAACATATCGTTTCCCAATCTCTACATGCAGTGCGCCCTTATACTCATCTTTTCCTGTGTTTGCAAGCATGAAAATCTGATTCCCATCTCGTAAAAATTTCCCGAAAGCAATGGAACTATTTGCGGGACTGATTTTATTCACAGAACCCAAAAGAGATGATAACTGATCCGGAGAAGGTGTCACCGTAAAATCTTCCCCAAAAATGATTTTTACACCTTTAGTTTTTGCCTGATCCAACAGGTGTGACATTGAAGGAGTAATAACTATCCCTTTGGGAAATACAATGGATGAAAATTCGTTTCTGCCGATTTGAATCGTTCCATGATCTGAAACGACAGCATCCTCGAGAAAAAGATAATCAACAAGCACAAACTGGATCTGAGTTTTTAACAGGTTAGCTCCTAAATCCCTGAATGACAATTCCAATGTCTTGGTCAACTCACTTTGCGTGCGGACAGACATTTTTTCGGCAGTAGGGATATACTCGCGTTGCAAATCATAAATTGGATAATAAAGCAGCACATTTCTTACAGGGGTAGCTTCCTTTAAGATGGAATTAGCGCGCCCCACGAAATTGCAATATTCCCGATAGGCAGTCTCTTGTCTCTTTGGATATTGGTTGCCATAGGTTATCGTGTAATATAAGTTGAAGTCTGTTACCCCAAAAGCCATCTGCCAGGCTGTTGCTGCCTCCATATTTTCAAGCGATGAAGGACCCTTTCCATTCAGGGTTTGGTCAAAGTCACTCATTTCACACATCACACGGCGCTGACTGTTAAGAACTGCTGATGAATTCGGAAAAAAAACCGCCATCCATGAATTACCTCCCCAGATGGTTGGATCTGAACTTAGCTGATCGAGTCCGGGAATGTCAAACCCTGAAGTAACCAGCAGTTTATTACCGTCTAAAGCCACATGGTTAGCCGGATCCTCTTCCCTTAACCCATGCCCCGACGAGACAGGTCCTTTGCCTCCGTTCTTCTCCCGGAATAGTTTTGTCCAATCGCGAATAGTGCAGTAATAGTATTTTAAATCCAGTTCAGCAAGTAATGACCAAAAATTTTGCCGGGTTACCTTGTCTGTCTCATCGTTACCAGAAAACAACGAAGCAATTGACGGCATAAGTTCTTTCCCGTATTTCGCCTTATATTTCTCAGGCAATCCTTCTGCCCACGATACCATTGGCAGGTTTTTTTTATCCGGGTCAAGCGGGTTGGTAACCTTAACATTTTTGCGGACATCTTCCCTCAGTTCACCAAGATTTACAGCCATCATCGATGGTTCATCAGTAAAGAATGCTTCCACTTCCCCAAAGAGGTCCAAGCCCAAATGATCGTGGTAGGATTGATGTGTTAACTGAATAAATTTTTGAGTTGCCTTAGGATTCAATGGATTGGGATATCGGCGGGCTACATAGAAATTGTTGCATGCGTGGGTAAATTCGTAACAGCGTCGTACTAAAAACGGGTTACTGCCTTGACTGTCATAGACCATTTCAAGCGCCTCCAAAGAGGGATCTGCTTCGAGTACCCTACCACCAGCACCGAGACTCGGATATCCGTCCTCATCATAAATCCAGACTCGTAAACCACTGTTGCGCATAGCCTTCACTCCATCGACAAAAACCTTCCATTCTTCTTCCGATTTTAGGTAACTCTCGCCAAAGGGGACATTGCAAACTACACCACCTAATCCGCAGTTATCCTTGTAATACGTAGCCTTATTGCGAATATCTGCTCCATGAACCATCTGTAACGGGCGATATTCTACAGGAGGGGAGGACCATGCTTTAAGCCACAACGGAGGTATTCCATTATTGTTTTCACCTTGCACAAATAGGATAAATATGGCTGTTAATCCAAATAACACAATATTTGCCTGGAATTTCATAGTATTCACATTTGGGTTGCCGGTGCATTACACCAAGCTATAAGTAGAAATAGGAAATAAAAACAGGACTAAAAATCAGGGTTTCAGAATTTCGTTGCTATATGACAAATCTACAAAGAAAATGAAAACTACAGGCACCCGCAGATCCTTCAGATTAATGCAGAATAAAAAGTATTTGTGATAATCAGCGAAACCCTCATGAACCATCGTCCACAAAAATAGATGATCTAGCATTCACAAAAAAGATGAATAAAATTCATGAGGGTTCCGCGAGAATCAAGTATCTATATATAAATAAGTTAATCTAATTTTATTCGAGTGAAATCTGCGGGATGTAATTAGACTATTCGTAGCCAGTTGCCAGCTACCAGCAGCAATGCCGCGCTAAAAACCTTCACCTTTTCATTTCCTGAGAATCACTATGGTCGCTCCAAATCCATATTCCCTGAATGAGGCATCCTGCATCGGATATTTGGCATATTTACGCTGCAATTCGCGACGCAGTTCATTTTTGAGTGTTCCGTTTCCTACCCCGTGAATAAATACAATCTTTTTAGCGCCTGAAATTATCGCCTTTGCCAGCTCTTCATGAAATTTGTTCATTTGAACCGTAAGCATTTCTGCGTTGGTCAGGTTAGCAAAATTATCGAGCAGTTCATGGATATGGAGATCAATTTCAACCAGATCATTATCCGGAAGTGCAGCCACCGGCTCTCTCTTTTGGGGTTCTTTCACTCCAATTGCCTGTTGAAAATCGCGCTCTGACAATTTTTCAAGTTCAGCCTTAAGAGGATTCTCATGGAGCTGAATCATCATAACTGGAACCTTGAAGAACCGGGACATAGCAAAGGCATTCTGTTTGTAAAACTTAACGGCTGATAAAATAATCTCTTTTTGCTTAAAAGGTTCAAGATCTTTGGTTCGTTTTCTGAAACTCAGCCATTGAAAGCAGTAGACAGGCAGATCTGCAATCATCTCCGGTTTAATTAAACCCAGGTAAACTTTGGTATTAGGGCTTGCAGAACCGGCGGCAATCGTTTCGAAATTATATTTTGTTTTTTGCGAAAAGCGGTAAAGAAGTGTATCGTTACAGTTATTAACCAGGTATATCGAAATATTTCCGGTTGGCGGGTTGGAAGGAACTTCCGGAACAAGAACAAAAAGATATTGAGGATCATCCTTGCCACTCACTTGGTTTTTATCTGAAAACCAGGGTTCTTCAGGTTTCACCGGCTTTTTTTCTGTAACAGTCTGGGGTTTTGACTGGACAACTGTGTTTCGCGATCTGCTGCTGTCGTAAGCATCAGCAGCGTTAACCACGATCAGATTGTTAATCAGTGTTGGGACCTCGAACCCGTCATCCGTTTCTACATTTACCATATCCTTACTGACAACAGAAGTAATACGACCACCACCAACTTCATTCAAGAATCTTACTTTGTCGCCTATTTTTAATATCATGATTAACAGTTATTACGATTATTTTATACGCAGTTTAGCAATTAAATCACCGCCTTGGCAATTTGCCGGGTATTATCTGAGATTCCATAGGTGTAAATATGGAGACAAGGCACTTTATGGGCAATTAAATCGCGGGATTGTTCGATAGCCCATTCTGTACCAACCATCCGTGCTTCATCATTCGATTTGCATTTGCGTACTTCACGGGCGAACACTTCAGGAATATCAATACTAAATAACTTAGGTAGCACCGTAATCTGGTTCATCATTGCAAGGGGTTTAATGCCAGGAATTATCGGTACAGTGATGCCTATTGCCCTGCAACGGTCGACAAAGTCATAATACTTTTGATTATCGAAGAACATTTGAGTAACAATGTAATCGGCACCTGCATCAACTTTTTCCTTAAGGTTTAGCAAATCGATCTCCAGGTTTGAGGCTTCGAAATGTTTTTCAGGATAGCCGGCGACCCCAATACAAAAGTCAAGTGGCGTATTGTTTTTAATTTCAGGGTCAAGGTATTTCCCGCGTTTAAGATTCACAATCTGCTCAACAAGTTCTTTTGCGTGTGAATGACCCTGATTTTCTGGCATAAAAGCACTTTGTGATTTAAGTCCGTCACCACGTAGTGCCAGAACATTTTTGACACCCAGAAAATTGAGATCCAACAGAATATTTTCGGTCTCTTCCCGGGTAAATCCACCGCACACCACATGAGGGACAACAGGAATCTTATATGCATGTTGAATGGCAGCAGCAATTGCCACAGTACCTGGCCGTTTTCTGACAATTCTTTTCTCCATCAGTCCACCTGGCAACTCACGGAACTCAACCTCATCACGATGAGTTGTAATGTTGATATACTGAGGATTATAATCAACTAATTCATCGATTGTACGGTAAAGTTTTTCCGCGTTTTGTCCTTTCAGTGGAGGGAGTAATTCGAATGAGAAAACTGTTTTCTCCGATTTCTGAATAATATCGATAACCTTCATTTTTCGGTACTTGAAATTTTTTATTAATATATTTACAATGTCGGGGTTATTTCTCCCTTACCATCGCTTCCCCAGCAAATTTAATGAGTGCCTGTTTAAGATCGGCAGGGATTCCCACCATCCCGAGCGCAACCAGCGCTTTGTCATGATACTCCTGCATCAGATTACGCGCAGCATCGCTAACGCCGGTTTTTTCATAGATAGCTGTAATAGCAGCCACTTTTTGTATGGGATCAAAATCCTTTTTCAACAGCCAGTGATTTAATTCCAACAACATAGCAGAGGTACAAACTTCAGCCGCTTTTAGCAGGAGGAAAGTTTTCTTGTTGGCGCAAATATCACCGCCTTGTTTTTTTCCAAAAACATCCGGGTCTCCATAGACATCAAGCCAATCATCCTGTAATTGAAACGCAAGACCCACATTAATACCGT
This sequence comes from uncultured Bacteroidia bacterium, assembly GCA_903859795.1. GTDB lineage: Bacteria > Bacteroidota > Bacteroidia > Bacteroidales > Prolixibacteraceae > JAAFHB01. The sequence continues at coordinate 14,113 of CAIOOC010000596.1, read as the reverse complement.
ATTCGTAAAGAAGATCAGCATGTTCAGGATCTGCATTTGCCATTAGTGCGCCCATTTTCAGGCTGCTGGCAATAAGTACTGCAGTCTTAAGACGGATCATTTCGAGATATTCGGAAATAGTAACATGTTCGCGGGTTTCAAAATCCATATCCAGTTGTTGACCTTCACATACCTCAAGTGCCGTTGTCGAAAACAAAGTAAGCAACTCCTGCAACCTGGGACTATTCCCTTTGTCGAGATATTTAAAAGCAAGAATGGACATCGCATCTCCGCTTAAAATAGCAGTATTCTCGCTGTATTTTTTATGAACAGTTGGCAACCCCCTGCGCAATTCTGCCTTGTCCATAATATCATCATGGAGCAGGGTGAAATTGTGAAAGATTTCGATGGCCATTGCGATCGGCAGTACATGTTCCACCGATTGACAAAACAATGAGGCAGAATGTAACATCAGTGCAGGTCTGAGTCGCTTACCTCCGATCATTAGTGAGTAGGCGACAGGCTCATAAAGCTTCTGTGGTTTGGTCTGACTGATCTTTGTTATCTCCTGTCGAAAAGCGGCTTCAAAATATGTGACCGAACTTTCTAAACTATTCATCTTTAATAATTGAATTTCAGATAATTAAAAACCAAAGTTGCCAACACTGTTTTCGGATTACAAACGCTCTTTTTGTCTCAGCAACGAGTTCTTTATTTCTGACAATTTACGAAAATAAATTGTAATAAGATAAACCTTGTCATAAAAAGAGCCGGAAGGGTCTTATTTCCTTCCGGCTCTCATTTCGAAATTGAAATGATTGTTAACCAATCTCCCTTCTTAATCCTGTAAACTCGATGTCCATAGGAGCTTTTTCCCCTGCATTCATTTTACAGATTCCCGAAAAGCGGGCACCCGGTTCAACCGAGAACCTTCCCATGATCAGGTCACCGGTAATGACGGCAGTCGATTTTAACGATAAAAGGTCCGTTACAGTAATTTCACCTTCAACAGTTCCGGCAATTTCAGCGGTATTGGAATGAATTTCGCCCCGAAGGCGGGCCTCTGATCCAAGTACAACGCGTCCTTTACAATTAAGGATACCGTCCAGAATTCCATCGAGGCGAAAATCTCCATCCGACTCGATATTTCCTGTTATTGTCGTGTCTTGCGCAATGGAATTCAGCGCTTTAACTTCATTGAAAGTTGGCTTGGCCATTTACAATTGCTTTAAGTGGATATGAAACAAAAATCACCTAAAATCGCTCAATTTCAATCGAACAGATAAAATTCGCCAGAGCTCAGAATCACTTAAATTGATGAAGTATCAACCAATAACTGAAGACCCCGATTAGAATATTAGAGAGCTGCTATTTTTTCAATTGCCAGTTTACCTCTGTAATAACCACACTCCTGACATACGGTGTGAAATTTCACAGTCGCGCCGCAGTTTGAGCAGGTTGCCAAAGTAGCCGGAACTGCCTTGTCATGTGTTCTGCGTTTATCTCTTCTCGTCTTCGAATGTTTGTGCTTAGGATGTGCCATTTTTAATAATCTTTACTTTATTTATCAATAATTTTTTTCAAATCGTTCCATCGGGGATCTGCCTGCTGACCCTCATGTAAATCAGGAATTGTATATTCATCTAATTTATCAAGCATTTCCGGGTTACAGAGGCTTTCGCCGTTCTTTCCTACAGGATGAACATGCCTGATCGGGATACTTAAAACAATAAATTCATATATCAACTGGGCTACCTCTATCTCATGTGATCCGGGATGTATAAAAATCACCTCGTCACCATCGTCAGTCTCCGTTTCGCTAAACTTGACCAACATCGGATTGTTCCCTTTAATCGGTTGAGAATAATACTCAAGGCAGCGGTCACAAAGTAATTCCACCTTCCCTTTAAAAACAAAAGTCAACCTCAGATAAGTAGTCCGTTTTTCCAGTTTAATCTGGATATTGACCCTCCCTTTCGTAATTTCACTCTCTTCGAATTCGGCAAAAAATCGGTCGTCTACAGAAAAATCAAATAAATGTTCCCCCTCTTTTAGACCCGAAAACGGTATTTTATATTGTGAAAGGTAGTTCATAACGTTCCTCTCTGTTTTAAGAATTGCAAAAATACAAAAATTTCCAATACTACCGAATAAAATTTTTCGTTAGGTTTGTTGAGATGGGTTTCAAACCTGTCTCTATAAACCATCGCCCTTTTTTCGTGGCAGGAAGGGGTTCAATCGTCTTTCTCTGCGGTCTATTAATTTACGTACGGCACGGCATATTCCATCCGCGTCGAATCCACATTCACGATAGAGTTCTTCCTGTGTCCCATGTTCAATGAACCGGACAGGAACTCCTAAACGGGTAACTGAGACGTGTTTGTCTGACAACGCAAAATATTCGGCAACCGCACTCCCAAGACCACCTTCGATGATACCATCCTCCACTGTAATAACCGTGTCGAACTTTGCAGCGACCTCATCGAGAATACTCTGATCGATAGGAGCTACAAATCGCATATCGTAATGTGAGCAATTTATTCCTTCTTTTTCAAGCCTGGCAACTGATTCTACCACCATATTACCTGCATGGCCTATAGACAAAAACGCGAGGTCGTTGCCCTCAGAGATTTTTCTTCCTTTGCCGACAGGTATCTTCTGAAATTTCTGTTTCCATTCCAACTGCGGCCCATTTCCTCGGGGATAACGAATACTGAAAGGACCCATTGCAGGGAGCTGGGCAGTATACATCAGGTTACGTAACTCAACCTGATCCATCGGTGCAGAAACAATCATGTTTGGAATATTCCGCATAAATGCAAGATCAAAAACCCCGTGATGAGTAGGGCCATCAGCTCCGACAAGGCCTCCCCGGTCCAAACAGAATACTACATTAAGTTTTTGGAGTGCTACATCATGAATGATCTGATCGTATGATCGTTGCATAAACGATGAATAGATATTTACAAATGGCAACATTCCGCCAACAGCTAGACCTGCAGCAAAAGTGACAGCATGGGGTTCGGCAATACCCACATCGAAAGTTCGGTGTGGATAGACATTCATCATCATATTCAGTGAACAACCCGAGGGCATGGCGGGTGTTATCCCGACAATTTTTTCGTTTTGTTCTGCGAGCTCAATAATTGTTTTGCCAAAAACATATTGATACTTAGGAGATTCAGGAATATCTGAAGTGTTTGTAAATACTTCGCCGGTTTGGATATCAAATTTACCTGGTGCTGCATGCCATTTGGTCGCATCATTCTCAGCAGGAGTAAACCCTTTCCCTTTTTTAGTGACTACATGAAGGATCTTGGGTCCCGGAATAGCCTTTAAATCATGAAATATACGGACTAGTCCGACTACATCATGACCGTCAACTGGGCCGAAATACCGAAATCCGAATGATTCAAACAGGTTACTTTCGCGAAAAACCACCGATTTCAGCGCCTGCTGCTGCTGTTGTAGCATCTTCCGCGCCAAAGGTCCTATCCACTTAAACTTACCCAATGCTTTCCAGATCTTTGTCTTCAGACTGTTATAGGCAGGCGATATCTGCATCTGAACAAAATATTTACTGATTCCTCCCACGTTGGGATCAATCGACATATTATTGTAGTTCAGGATTACCAGAACATCGGCATTTGAGGCGCCGGCATTATTCAGCCCTTCGAAAGCCATTCCCCCCGTCATTGAACCATCTCCGATTACAGCAATCACTTTCCGGTCTTTTTCACCCTTTAAGTCAGAGGCAACAGCAATACCCAAAGCGGCTGAAATGGAAGTTGAGGAGTGTCCGACACCAAAGGCATCATATTCGCTTTCAGATATTTTAGGGAACCCACTGATTCCTTTATAGATCCGGTTTGTGCCAAAAACCCTCCGACGGCCTGTAAGTATTTTATGGCTGTAAGCCTGATGCCCTACGTCCCAAATTAATTGATCATAAGGGGTATTATAAGCATAATGAAGTGCAACTGTCAAATCAACTACGCCAAGGTTAGCACCAAGGTGACCGGGATTCGACGCTGCCTCGCGTATGATAAACTCCCTGAGCTCCGAACAAACCTGGGGAAGTTCAGCTTCCTTAAGCTTTCTAAGATCCACCGGGGAATCAATATTATTAAGCAAATTGTTTTCTGAATCAATCATTATAGCAATAAAAAATTACTACCAATTTTAAAATGCAAATGTAGGGATAAAATTTTACCCAAAAGTTCTGTCCCCGCACATTACTATAACCACTTTCCTGGCGGATTGTTTTTGTAAACCAGTATGGATTCGTCTTTTTTTTAAACGCAAAAAATCCAGCTTTACGCTATGATTTATACCTTATCTGTATTATGAATTCAAATCTTCAGAATCCGGGAAAGAATTAATTTATGTTAGATTTTGAATAAACCAATTTAGCTGGCAATTCTATCTCTCAGTAAAGTTGTCTTCGATAGTTTTTATGATCGTTGGTTCACAAAGTTCATAATTCTTATTTTAGTTTACCTTTTCTGTAAACCTATTTCAGGACTAGACACCCCTTCGCCGCTTCGCCCCTTCGCCTCTTCGCCCCTTCGCCTCTTCGTTCAGTCGTTCAGTCGTTCAGTCGTCCTTTCCCTTATTTCGCCTTCCATGAAGACTTTAATTCATACGCTTCCAAATCTTCAACCATCACTTCGCCACCCTGCGTCCAGAATGTCAGCTCTTTGTCATTTTCGGTTGGGACAAAACAACTGCTCATAACAACCTCACCGTCATTGGCAAAAATCTCAATCGATGTACGATCGAGAAGTATTTCAAATCGTACCAGCCCATTAACAGGCTCGACAAATGCGCGTCCTCCAAGGCATTCAAGAATTTTTTTATTCGAATCATACCTGATCTCTGTTCCAATCTCTTTTTTACCGTTTCGGACAATAAAGCCAAAACCATCCGAACTTTCAGGATTGAAAACAGCCTTGATATGAATCGCATCGCCCGAGATTCCACTCAAAATATTTCCTCTTAGCCCGGGAATAATATTTTTCTTTTTCTTAACGACCCCTTTGTCATGCAAGGTTGCAATGGCATTTACAGGCTTTTTGCAAAGTGTAGGGCCTGATTTAGTTGTTTTCAGGGAGAGCTCGCATGGAAATGTCATCTGTCCGCAAAATGGCATATCCGGATATTCTCCCCCCTTCATCCATGCAAGCTGGACTATTTTACCATCGGGTTGGTTTGCCCAAGTCTGGGTGGCATAAAAATTCTTACCGTAATCCAGAATTTTCTTTTTCGTTTCAGGTTCAAATTTCTTACCATCAAAAGTACCTACCTGATATTCGCCGGTTCCACCGAGCAACACCCATTTTGTTTTCGCCTTATCCCCGTCAAGAGGCACTTCAAACAGGTCAGGACATTCATAAAATCCTGTAGTATGACTCTGCAATTCCCAGTCAATAAGATTCTTAGAAGTATAAATCGAAATTCCCTGATTTTTTGCATCATTTTCAGGTTTTCTGTAGAGTGCCATTACCCAATTTCCCGAAGGACGGTGAAAAAACACCTTTGGATCACGAGCGTCATCCTTTGCAAAGGGGATAATCGGATTCTTCGCGTATTTCGTCCAGGTACGTCCTTTATCAGTACTATAAGCAAGCCGTTGTCCACACTCCCAGCTTGTATAAAAAACGAGCAGAGTTTTCTCAGCCCCCTGCTGTAGTCCTGTAGTGTTATTTTCGTCGACTATCGCACACCCGGAGAAGGCAGTTGCATGATTTTTATCTTTTGAATCTTCATCAGGCATAATAGCCAATGGAAGATGCTCCCAATGGATCAGGTCTTTACTGATTGCATGTCCCCAATGCATAAAGCCCCACTCTTTCCCGTTAGGATTATACTGGTAGAACAGATGATACTCACCCCCATAATAAACAAGTCCGTTAGGGTCATTCATCCAGTTTTTCTCAGGTGTAAAATGATATTGAGGCCTGTATTTTTCATCGTAATATTTCTTATCCGACTTACCGGCAAGGCATCCATCTTTGAAAGTAAGAGCGATAATAATCAGAAGCAAATATCTCATTTTAAATTAATTATACTGTTTTCTGAAATTTATTCAGTTGTTGCCAAATATACATAATCAAATTGAATTCTTGCACCGAAGCTTCTAAATTGTACCTTTGTTCAGATTTAATATCAATATGAGAAGAGACGAAATTGAGATAATGGCTCCTGTTGGCTCCTACGAAGCGCTAATGGCGGCGATTCATGCAGGCGCAGGCTCTGTCTATTTTGGGGTGGAACATCTGAACATGAGGGCGCGCTCGGCAAATAATTTTTCGCTCGAGGACCTCAAAGAGATTGCCAGCAGATGCCAAAAGGCTGGGGTCAAAACTTACCTTACCATCAATGTGGAAGTCTTTGATGAGGAGTTTTCGATTCTCTCGGAAGTATTGCATGCAGCGCGCGCAGCCGGAATCTCAGCCGTTATTGCAGCAGATATGTCAGTAATTCAGCAATGTCGTGAGCTTGGCATCGAGGTACATATCTCAACACAGGTAAACATCACAAACTACGAGGCTGTGAAATTTTATGCTCAGTTTGCCGACGTCATGGTCCTTGCCCGTGAGATGAATCTTGGCAGGGTGATGAATATCTCCGAAAAAATAAAGGAAAATAACCTTTGCGGACCTTCCGGAAATCTTGTGCGGCTCGAGATGTTCGTTCACGGCGCACTTTGCATGGCCACTTCAGGTAAATGTTACCTGTCGCTTCACGAGACCCATTCCTCGGCAAATCGTGGTTCTTGTATGCAGGCTTGCCGGCGGGCCTATGTAGTGACCGACAAGGAGACAGGGCGTGAATTAGAGGTTGACAATGAATATATTATGTCGCCAAAAGATCTCAAGACCATCCATTTTCTGAATAAGATTCTCGACTCGGGGGTTACTGTTCTGAAGATTGAAGGACGTGCCCGCAGTCCTGAATATGTCAAAACAGTTGTTGAATGTTACCACGAAGCAGTTGATGCTTATAGCGATGGCATTTTTACGGATGATAAAATAGCCATTTGGAACGATCGGTTGGCGACTGTCTTTAACCGTGGATTCTGGGATGGCTACTACCTTGGGCAGCGTCTTGGGGAATGGAGCGCCAACTATGGTTCCCTGGCGACAAAGAAGAAGATCTATACCGGAAAGGTAACCAACTATTTTTCAAACCTTGGAGTAGCTGAAATAAAACTCGAAACTGGCGGATTGAAAGTCGGGGATGAAATGATTGTCAACGGACCGAGCACAGGGGTTATCCAGTTAAAGGTTGAAGAGATCAGGGTCGGATTGTTGTCAGTCAGCGAGGCGGCAAAAGGTGATCTTTGCTCTGTTGCCATCGGAACAAAACTCAGAAGATCAGATAAAATCTACAGGCTTGTGGATGCATCGGAACTTAAGGCGCAGTAGGGGAGGAAACGACTGGACGAAGGGACGACTGGACGACTGAACGACTGAACGACTGAACGACTGAACGAAGGTGCGAAGGGGCGAAGGGGCGAAGGGGCGAAGGGGCGAAGGGCGACAGGGCGAAGGGGTGACTAGTCCTGAAATAGGTTTACAGAAGAAGTAAACTAAAAACAGGATTATGAAGTTAAAAGTAAACAGTTTTTCGGACGAATTAATAATTTTGATTGTATCGAAAAAATATTAATATTCACGATATCAGCGCCCTGAAAGGGCCAAATATTAATAACCCCTGGTCAGGTTGTAAACTGCCACCCGGGGTAGCCGAACCACTGCGCACAAACGTCCTCGCTCGAAACTCAAAAAAAGCTTATTCCCTAATTTCGGATGGAAAGGATCTGCAACTCAAAATTACGAGCAATGGAAGTGACCAAGAAAATTTCTCCACCCCTGAACTATAATTTACTGTTAAAAAACTATATTTACCCCTCAATTCCAAAACCAAAAGCTTTCCGGCCTGATGGGTAAAAAGATTTTAGTAGGTATAACGATACTATTGATTGCCAGCCTCTTCGCGGGTTGGTTTATTTTTACACGCGAATCTAAATTCCTGGGCACCTCAGCTTTCAAGGCAATTCCGGAAAATGGTGCAATAATAGTCAGGATAGATAACCTGAGGAATTATACTTTGGGTTCTCTGAACAATCCAATATGGAAAACTTTCTCCAAATTTCCTGGAATCGAGGATTTTTACCACAAACTTAGTTTTGCCGATTCATTGCTGAAGGTCTCTGAATCTCAGAACAATTCACTTACAGATAAAGGTTTAACGACCGTTATCAACGAAAAAGATGATCAATTTTTTTGGCTCTCTATCGTTGAACTGGGAAGTCTCTCTGAGAAAAGTGCATTAGTTGCTTTGACAGGCAAGTACTTCAGCACAAAAGGTGCATCATCAGTGAAAATCAGGTTTGGCGAAGCTGAAATCACGTCTTTTTCATGGCATGAAACTAAAACTTTAAACGTTTATTACCTATCCTTTTTTCATGGTCTGTTCATTGGAAGTAATGACCTCAAATTTCTTGAACAATCGTTGTCAAGACTCGAAAATCCTTCCTTACCCGACAACCCGGTTTTTGGAAAAACGTACAAGAGTGCAGAAAATAATAGTGATGCGCGCATCTTTCTAAACCATAAAAAACTACCTCAATTTGCAAAAAAACTCTTTTCAAATGTCTTTCAAGACCGGTTTAAGGGGGCTGTTCCACTTGCGGAATGGTCTGAAATTGATCTGACCCAAAAAGCTGATGAGCTGATCATGAACGGTTTCAGTTTCACTAACGACTCTCTTAATAACTACCTGGGACTCTTCCTGCATCAGCAACCCGATTCTTTCGGACTGGCTCATGTTATTCCGGCAGAGACCTCCTTCTTCCTAAGTTATGTAATTAACGATAATATCAGGTTTTTCAGAGATTACGAGCACCTTCTTGCTTCTGAAAACTGTTTGGGGGATCATCAAAAATCACTCAGTGAGATCGATTCCGTTTATGGTGTAAACCTCCAAAAGATCATGACAGATCATCTGGATGGGTCAGCTGCCCTGGTCCTAACACGTCCCGATAAGGATATTCCTATCGCGAATAAATACCTGGTCATAAGGGTGAATAGCGCAAGTCAGGTTGAGGACGCCTTTGCACCGTTAGCGATTCAGATTCCTGGTCTTAGAAAAAGAGATAAGCCTAAAAATTATACGGAATACAAAATCGATCAGGAGACCAGTTTCAAAATCTATCAAGCTCCAGTAAATGATCTGGGAAAACGGGTCTTTGGAGAGATATTTGCCGATGTGGTAACTAATTATTACACTTTTTATGACAACTGCCTGATTCTTGGACCCACCTTTGAATCGCTGGGAAGATTCCTGAGAGCTAATACATTACATGAGACTTTAACCAACGACAAAATATATCGAAAGTTCTCGATGGGTTTATCCGACAAACTCAACATATATATTTGGTGTTCCCCGGGCAAATCAATACCTTTCTTCAAGGATATGATTGAAGATGATACTTATTCCAGCGTCCAAAAAAAGCAAAAAATACTGATGACTATAGAATCTTTGGGATGGCAGATCACCAACGAGCATGGAATGATTTACAACATGGCCAGACTGAAATTTAACCCTGATGTTAAGGAAAACCCTGCCTCATTACTATGGAAGAGCCACCTTGGAGGTCCTGTGATTACAAAACCTTTAATTGTCACCCGATCATCAAAAAAATCCAACCCCGGGATACTCGTTCAGGTTGGTGATTTAAATTTGCTCCGGACCACCCCCGATGGGCGAGAAGTTTGGAAAATCAAGCTAAAAAGTGCAATAACCAGTGAAATATTTCAGCTTGACAGTAAAAAGAACGGCCAGATTCAGTACTTTTTCAGCACAACTGACGCGTTGCATTTGGTCAGTCAGGAAGGAAAATACCTCCCTAATTTCCCGGTAAGACTTCAATCCTCTGCAACTAATGGTGTTTCTGTTGCTGATTATGATCACACCATGGATTACAGGTTTTTTGTGGCTTGTAAAGATCATAAAGTTTACCTCTACGATAAAAAAGGGAAAATCGTGACCGGCTGGAACCCGCCAAAAAGTGAACACACTGTCCCAATGCCGGTTCAGTTCTTTCGGATTGAAAACAAAGATTATATTGTCTTTGCCGATAAAAACCGATTATATATGCTTGACAGGAAAGGAAAACCGATCGTTAATATTAAAGCCAATTATACCTTCTCGAAAAACGGATTTACGCTTGTACCGAAGTCTGGGAAAAGCAGAGCAAGCCTGATTTCCACCGATTCAAAAGGAGTTATTATTACCGTTGGCTTCGACGGGACGATAAAAAAGCAGACGGCCGGAAACTTTTCAGTCGATCACCACTTTATTTGCGAGAAATCAGAATCTGATGATAAGCGCCTTGCTATTATTTTGGATGGTGATTCACTGATTGCTTTTGACCGTCAGTCGAAAAGGATTTTCGCGCATAAATTCAATCATCCCATTGGCTTCCCGCCTCAAATCTTTACATTTCCAGATAAAAGCCTGAAAATTGGTGTCGCCGATGCCGTTGAGAATAAGATCTATCTGTTTAACTCCGATGGCACTACCCGCGATGGTTTTCCTCTGGAAGGGAATTCTCCGTTTTCCTTAACATTCAACGGCAACAATAACGATTCGTTTAGCCTTGTCACTGGAACCGCGGATGGGGAACTATTTAATTACGAGGTGAAGTAGGTCGCGTTAAATTCAAAACAATTAAGAGTTAACAGATTGCTTTGCTGAAGGCATTAAATATTAAGCGTTCCGGATATAAAAGATTGCTTCGCTGCGCTTACAATGACGCGTCGTATTCTAAAAAAAGGAGGAGCCGCCAACTACAATCCCGCTAATCCAATAATAATGGCGTCATTGGAGTTCCCAGGTACGAGGACGAAGCAATCCTTAAATTATTGTGAACTTCAATAAAGTAAGTAACAAACCTCAAATTGGCACTTTCCCCTCGTTTGTTCAAACAGGTAATGGACTGCTACGATCCGTTGGGGAGGGGACAAGTGCTTGTTGTTTTTAACGACCCTAAGTCGAATCGTTTGAGTCCATTGGAATCAAGAATTACTTTTAAATTACTCCGGAAAATTTCTTACTTTTGCATCGATTATCAAAATCAACAACAATGGAACTCTTTATACTCCTTAATATTGTCTCGTTTTTCGACCTGTTGATGATTCTCCTGGTGGTTTATTACGGATTTAAATTTCTGATTCGTATTATCGCCCCCAGAGTCGTTGATAACGCAGCCAATAAGATTTACCAGGATATGCAGAACAGGTCCAGTGCTCAAAACCAGGGCCGTACAGTGCGAAAAGGGGATATGACAATCGACTTCTCCAATAAAAAACCGAAACAATTCGGACGCAAAGACGGTGACTATATCGAATTCGAGGAGATCGATGATAAAAAATAACCGGAGTACAATTTTACTCCACAGACTACTTTTATGGCTCAGGAAGATTTATTTAAAAAGCTGATAGCTCACTGTAAAGAATACGGCTACGTATTCCCTTCGAGCGAGATTTACGACGGATTAGGCGCAGTTTATGATTACGGTCAATACGGCGTTGAACTGAAGAACAACATCAAAAAATACTGGTGGGACTCAATGGTCCTGCTTCATGAAAATATAGTCGGAATTGACTCCGCAATATTTATGCATCCTACCATTTGGAAGGCGTCCGGCCATGTCGATGCATTTAACGACCCGCTCATCGATAACCGCGACTCGAAAAAAAGATACCGCGCTGACGTGCTCATCGAAGAGCAGCTTGCAAAGATTGAAGCGAAGATCGAAAAGGAAGTTGAAAAAGCAAAAGGACGTTTTGGTGAAAGCTTTGACGAGGGGCAGTTCCGTGCTACCAACGCCCGGGTGCTTGAGTCTCAGAGTAAATGGGATGATCTCCATAACCGTTTTGCAGAAGCCCTGAATAACAGTGACCTCGCGGAATTGAAACAGATTATCGAAGACCAGGAAATTGTCTGCCCCATCTCAGGTACACGAAACTGGACAGAGGTACGCCAGTTCAACCTGATGTTCTCAACCGACATGGGCTCGACCGCCGACGGTGCCCTGAAGATTTACCTGCGTCCTGAAACGGCACAGGGAATCTTTGTGAACTATATGAACGTCCAGAAATCGGGCCGAATGAAAATTCCCTTTGGTATTGCCCAGATCGGGAAAGCTTTCCGCAACGAGATTGTCGCACGGCAGTTTATCTTCCGAATGCGTGAATTTGAGCAGATGGAACTCCAGTTTTTTGTACGTCCAGGCACTGAACTTGAATGGTTTGAAAAATGGAAACAACTTAGGATCAAATGGCACCAGGCCCTGGGTTTTGGAAACGAGAATTACCGTTTTCACGAGCACGAAAAACTCGCCCATTACGCCAATGCAGCAGTTGATATCGAATACAAGTTTCCCTTTGGTTTTAAGGAAGTTGAAGGTATACACTCCCGTACCGACTATGACTTGTCGCAACACCAGAAATTCTCCGGTAAAAAAATACAGTATTTCGACCCTGAGCTTAACGAATCGTATGTCCCTTATGTTGTGGAGACATCCATAGGTGTAGATCGAATGTTCCTGCAGATCATCTCGGCAGCATACCACGAGGAGATTGTTGATGATGCCAATGGACAAAAAGATACGCGTGTAGTATTGCGACTCCCTGCACCCCTTGCTCCTGTTAAACTTGCAGTAATGCCATTGATCAAAAAGGATGGCCTGCCCGAAAAAGCCCGGGAAATCATTGAAGAGTTGAAATTCGATTTTAACTGCCAATACGACGAAAAAGACTCAATCGGTAAACGTTACCGCAGACAGGATGCGATTGGTACACCATTCTGTGTGACTGTCGACCATGAGACTGCCGGCGACAACACCGTGACTATCCGTTATCGCGACACGATGCTGCAGGAACGGGTGAATATCAGCCTGCTGCGCGACATAATCCTTAACCAGGTAGGTTTCAGAAAATTATTTACCCAGTTAAAACCGTAAAAGCATTCTCTAAGTAAGGGCATAGTAAGGGCGTAAAATTTTACGCCCTTACTATGCCCTTACTTACGCTGCCTATCTCGGCAGCGAGAACAAGAACTCAAGTCCACCATCTTTCTTTTTACGGGCTGAGATCTCTCCCTTGAAACTTAAAATGGCATTTTTCACAATGGCAAGTCCCAAACCGGTGCCCCCTTCCTTGCGTGAACGACCAGAATCGACCCTGTAAAACCGTTCAAAAAGTCTCGACAAGTGTTCGTCTTCAACCCCCGGCCCATTATCCGAAAATGAAAAATAGTAAAACGCATTATCTTCGTGGTACCTGGTAATCGAAATAGTGATGTTTTCACCTCCGTAATTTACCGAGTTTTCCATAAGATTTCGGAATACTGAGAAAATCAGTGAGTGGTTCGCATTGATTATCACATCATCTTCGATAGGGCACTCGATTTGTATATTCTTTTGCCTGATCTGATCATTAAAGCTTTCAATCGTCTCATTTATAACCCTTTTTATCTGTACCTTTTCCCTTGTATAAAGCTCCGAATATTCCTCAATTTTGTTTAAAAGTGAGATATCATTCACCAATTGAGTGAGCCTCTCAGATTGATTGTATGCCTTTTCGATAAAATAGTGTTGTTTACTTAATTCCAGGTCAGGATTGTTCAAGACAGTTTCGAGATACCCTTTTACCGACGAAATAGGAGTCTTAAGTTCGTGTGAAATATTTGAGGTGATTTGTTGCTTCATAATACTTCTGCGCATCAGCTGAGTCTGGTCGGAGATAAGAATCTCAAAACTTTTGTCAGGGAAAATAATGCACTGAATTTGAAAGTGATACTTATCCTTTTGAATGGAATATTCAATTCGTGGCAGTTCGTTCAACTGGAAAGTTGTATTGTCTGCTAAAGTTTGATCAATAAACATGTTTACCTGATGAAACTCTTCGGCGAGGAAGATGTGTTCCAACGCTACAGTTGTCTCTTCTGAAATAATATTCACGTAAAAAACAAAATGACTGTTGTTCAGAATTGCCTGTTTATCGGCCGAGAAAAAACCGATTCCTTCATTTAGCACAAACAAATGACTGATTAACTTCTC
>CAIOOC010000595.1 GCA_903859795.1 uncultured Bacteroidia bacterium | reverse complement strand
TTTATTGCATGCAACGATGATGCTCAAAAGAAGTCAGAACCCGCAATCAGTCTGGCAGATATGGATATGTCGGTTGACCCTGGTCACGATTTCGATGCATATGCCAATGGTGGCTGGAAAAAGCTCAACCCACTACCCTCTGATCGAGCCAGATTCGGAAGTTTTGACAAACTCTCGGAAGTGGCTGAAAAACAACTAAATGAGTTGGTTAAGGAAACAGCATCGAAGAAAAATGAGAAGGGTTCAATTGCAGACAAAACCGCCACTCTCTTTAATCTTGGAATGGACTCTGTTAGGTTAGAAAAGCAAGGTATTAAACCCCTGACTCCTTATTTTCAGGAGATTGAAAATATCAAGACAAAGGACGACGTTGAAACTGAGATTGCGAAATTTCATAATTACGGTTTTTCGGCACTTTTCGGATTTTACGGTTCGGCCGACTCCAAAAACAGTTCGATGGTAATTGCCCAATTAAGTCAGGGTGGTATCGGGATGCCTGATCGCGACTATTACGTCAACGATGATGCAAGATCCAAAGAACTCAGGGCAAAATATATCCTTTACATAGAAAAGATATTTAAACTATTAGGCGATAATGAAGCATCTGCAGTCAAATCGGCACAAACGATTATGAGTCTGGAGACACGTCTCGCAAAAGCATCCATGACACGTCTTGAACAGCGGGATCCTCATTTAACCTATAACAAAATGACCACCAAGAAGTTAATTGAACTATCCCCCTCTTTTAACTGGAACCGATATTTCACATTATCGGGTGTTGGTGATCCGGGAGAGATTAACCTCGGGCAACCAATTTTCGTAAAGGAGATAAGCGCAGTAATCAATGAGGTTCCAGTTGAAGATTGGAAGACCTATCTGCGCTGGAATCTTATTAATGGATCAGCCTCTTACCTTTCGGATGATTTCGTAAATACCAAATTTGATTTTTATGGAAAAGTCATGTCTGGGGTTGAAAAAATGAGACCACGATGGAAAAGGGTGCTTGGAGAGACAAGTAACGCACTCAGTGAAGCCATCGGTCAACTTTATGTAGCCAAATACTTCCCTGCAGAAGCTAAACAACGCATGGTTGACCTGGTTGCCAACCTACGTGTTTCGTTGGAAGAACGCATTAAGAATCTGGAGTGGATGGGCGCTGAAACAAAGCTTAAAGCTGTTGAAAAACTTCATGCAGTGAATGTCAAAATCGGATATCCCGATAAATGGCGCGATTATTCCGGATTGGAAATCATCGATGATTCGTATGTTCAGAATGTGATCCGTTCGAACCAGTTCGAAACTGCATTTAATTATGCCAAAATCAATAAACCGGTCGACAAATCACAATGGTATATGTCGCCCCAAACAGTAAATGCCTACTATTCTCCAAATATGAATGAAATTGTATTTCCTGCAGCCATCCTGCAGCCTCCATTCTTCTTTCTAAAGGGTGACGATGCTGTCAATTATGGCGCTATCGGGGTGGTAATCGGACATGAGATGACTCATGGCTTTGACGATAAGGGGCGGAAGTTTGATAAGGTTGGAAATCTTACAGACTGGTGGACAGAGGAAGATTCCAAACGATTCGATGAGAGATCAAAGGTATTGGCCGATCAGTTTAGCAGCTTTGTGGTTCTCGATTCCTTACATGCGGACGGCAAATTAAGTCTGGGTGAAAACATTGCTGATTTAGGTGGTTTAAATATCTCATTCCAGGCTTTTAAGCATGCCAATAAGGAAACCGGAAAAATTGATGGTTTCACACCGGAACAACGCTTTTACCTTGCCTATTCCCATGTTTGGGCTCAGAATATCCGCGATAAGGAGATCATCCGGCGTACAAAGGAGGATGTCCATGCATTAGGAAATCTGCGTGTTAGGGGCCCTCTAAGAAATATTCCCGAATTTTATTCCGCTTTCAATATTAAACCCGGACAACCCATGTATCTCGAAGAGACACAGCGGGCAAAGATTTGGTAATCCGATAACCCTTTTAAAATGGCCGGACATTATGTTCCGGCCATTTTTATAATCATAAGGCAGGTCTAGAGAAAAGGCAGGTGTATAGAAAAGGCAATGCCTTGTTTCTACTATCCAATCAAAAATTGTTATATAATTCAATTGAATAGTTCTAAATAGAAATAAACCAATCGATTTTGATAATAATTTGAAATAATTTTACGATCTTTAAGTTCAAAATTATTTTCAATCTAAAATCAGATTATACAATGCTTGAAAACCTGAAGCACCAGGTCTATAAGGCTAGTTTAAAACTAGTTGAACAAGGACTTGTAATCTATACCTGGGGAAATGTGAGTACAATAGACAGGGAGAGTGGTTTGGTGGTAATTAAACCTTCGGGTGTTTCATATGATGAGATGATTCCTGCCGATATGGTTGTAATGGATTTGAATGGAAATATTGTTGAAGGAACACTGAAACCTTCAACGGATACCAATACTCATCTCGAATTGTACAAAAATTTTACCCAAATTGGAGCAATTCTCCATTCACATTCTGAGTACGCTACCTGCTGGGCCCAGGCTGGAAGAGGTATTCCACCGCTCGGTATTACACATGCTAATTTTTTTAACGGGGAGATACCTTGCACTTTGCCGTTGAGTATTGAGCAGGTAGAAAATAATCTCGAACTTGAAACCGGGCGAATGATTGTAAATACATTCTCTTCCAGGAATCTTGATCCGATGAGAATTCCCGGTGTGCTTGTCTATGGACACGGACCTTTTTGCTGGGGAAAGGATGTCAGCAGTGCATTCGATCATACTGTTGTAATCGAGAAAGTGGCCAGAATGGCCTACCGCACCTTGGTATTGAATAATGTTAGTCCGGTGGATAAGAAATTACTCGATCACCATTTTTTTAATTAAATTGAATAGGGTATTGGAAAGTCCGACTTTCCAATACCCTATTCAATTTACCATCCCAGGTATTTATCGTCGCTCCACAAAGACGCTGGATCAAGGTTCTCATGCTCAATGTTGATGAAATAGCGATAGGTTCCTACTTTTAGTTCTACGGTAGAAGCATCATCGCAAACAATTATACCACGTGGATGAAGCTGAAGTGCAGAGATTGTCCACATGTGGTTTACACCCTCTTCAACTGCATGACGAAGCGCCCGCGCCTTATTATGACCGGTAACCAGGATCAGCACTTCGCGGGCATCCATTACTGTTCCAACGCCTACTGTGAGCGCAGATTTGGGTACCTTATTCGCGTCATTATCAAAAAAGCGGCTGTTAACCAAAATAGTATCCTGATTTAGTGCCTTATCCCGGGTTCGTGAAACAAGGCTTGACCCGGGTTCATTAAAGGCAATATGACCATCTGCTCCAATTCCTCCCATAAACAGATCAATACCCCCGACAGCTTTTATTCTGGCTTCATAGTCGGCACATTCGTCCTTAAGGCTCTCAGCATTGCCATTGAGAATATTTACATTTTCCGGGAGGATGTCTATGTGACTGAAAAAATTATCCCACATAAATGAATGATAACTTTGCGGGTGATTCCTGGGGATACCAACATATTCATCCATATTAAAGGTGATCACATTCTTAAAGGAAACCTTTCCTTCACGGTATATACGGATTAATTCATCATAGGTACCAAGAGGAGTACCTCCGGTTGGAAGTCCAAGAACAAAGGGCTTTGCAGCTGAAGTGGCAGATTCATTTATTCTCCGGGCAATATAGGCAGCAGACCATTGCGCAACACCAACTGCCTCTGACTGAACGATAAGACGCATAGTTTAAAGTTTAATTATGAGTCCCCAAAATTGGCATTTTTTTCCCAATAAATCACCAAATTACTTCTATCTTTATTAAAATTCTGTAGTGTCATTTTAAAATTAACAATCATGCTTACACGTATTATTATCAGCACCATATCGATTCTGGTTGTGGGATATATCCTCCCGGGAGTTGTAATTTCGTCTCCCTGGTCGGCATTTATTGTAGCCATTGTGCTCGCCTTGCTCAACACAATTGTCAGACCCATACTGATCATACTTACATTCCCGGTAACCATTGTAACACTTGGACTTTTTCTGCTGGTAATCAATGGATTTATGGTGCTTATTGCCAGCCATTATATCCATGGATTTTCGGTTTCCGGAATCTTCACAGCTATAATCTTCAGCATTCTGGTTTCGTTGATAAACGGGATATTGGGTATAAACAGGTATAAAGTCGAACATAAATAATCAGGCAGGTCTGTTGCTTAACAATATTTAAATCCTTTTTCGGCTAATCTTTGAATTGGTATCATTACTTTTGCAGCCAATCAAATTTGTCCATGCAAATAGGTCATTTAGGTGAAATAGCTGGAGTAATTACTGCAATCTGCTGGACCGCCTCTGCATTATCCTTTTCGTTAGCAACCCGACGGGCTGGATCCCTTGCCGTTAATATTGCGCGCCTGGTTCTGGCAATGGGGATGTTTTTAGTCTGGTCAAAAGTTATCCGTGGCTATTGGACCCCTTCTGATGCTTCACCCGAAGCATGGAAATGGTTATCGATCTCTGGGTTAGTTGGTTTTGTCGCGGGCGATTATTGCCTGTTTAAATCATATTCCTACCAATCCGCGAAGTTATCGATGCTTATAATGTCCCTGGCTCCACCTGTTGCTGCATTATCGGGAGCCTTAATCCTACACGAAAGACTTACATGGTTAAATGGCTTAGGAATGATCCTTGTCCTCTCGGGAATTGCTATCGTCATTCTAAAACGTCCGGAGTCAGAAACAAATAAATCCCGTTTAAATTATCCAATAAAAGGATTGCTTCTTGCCCTGGGTGGTGCAATAGGTCAAGGTATTGGCGCCGTTTTCTCAAAATTGGGCATGGGGAATTACGATCCGTTTGCATCTTCCCAAATCCGTGTAATTACCGGGATATTTGGTTTTATCGTAATTATTACCCTGGCGGGGCAATGGCGTTCAATCTGGTTTTCACTGAAAAACAATAAGGCAATATGGCCCCTTCTTGTAGGCTCATTCTTTGGGCCCTTCCTTGGCGTATCGTTAAGCCTGCTCTCATTTCAATACACATCGGTTGGAATTGCTTCCACGCTAATTGCTACTGTCCCGGTATTTATATTAATTCCTTCAGTTTTAGTATTTCACGAGAAACTTAACTGGAAAGAGGTTGTCGGGGCATTCCTTGCAGTTACCGGGATGGCCATATTTTTTCTTTGAAAACGTGATAATCTCTTCCCGATTATCAGTTTAAATAACAAAAACCTCTCGTGGTTTAAACCAAACCTGTTTAATATTGGCTTTTTTCAGGTTTTGTTTTCAAAATAAATGTAATTTTACGAGTTTTTAAGAACAAGAGAAAACACTTAGATTAATAGATTTTATATGGCAGGTACTGAGCTTTTCGGAAATGAAGAACGAAAAGAAGTCATGGATGTACTCGAAACCGGAGTTCTTTTTCGGTATGGACATGATTCACAACGCAATGGAGTTTGGAAGGCAAAGACTTTCGAACAGGAATTCAGCAAATATCTTGGAGCAAAACATGTACATTTCTGCGCTAGCGGGACAGCAGCGGACTCATTGTCTCTGGCATGTTGCGGCATTGGTTACGGAGATGAAGTTATCGTTCCTCCATATACCTTTATAGCACCTATTGAGGCTGTCCTTGTGGCAGGAGCAGTTCCGGTTTTTGCAGAAATTGATGAGACTTTATGTTTAAGTCCTGAGGGGATAGAAAAAGCTATCACCCCTCGCACAAAGGCTGTTTTAATAATTCAGGTCTTCGGATCGATGGGGAGAATGGACGAAATACTCGCCGTATGTGAAAAGCATAACCTTATCCTCATCGAAGATGCTGCTCCGGCCCTTGGTGGCAGTTACAAGGGAAAGATGCTTGGTAACTTCGGGAAAATGTCGGCCTTTTCGTTTGATTATTACAAAATTATCACTGCTGGCGAAGGCGGAGCTGTAGCAACCAATGATGACGAATTATACGACCGGGCACATAAATATTCTGATCATGGTCACGACCACGTTGGAAATGCCCGGGGAGCAGAGCAGCACCCAATTTTAGGTTACAATTTCCGCGGTTCTGAACTTGGAGCAGCTGTTGTTTTGGCACAACTTCGTAAACTGCCGTTTATGATTGAAAAACAAAGAGCTCACCAGAACGCACTTAAACAAGTACTTAATGAATTTCCTGAAATTCGTCTTAGAAATGTACCTGATGAATCGGGTGATTCGGCAACTTTTCTATCTTTCTTCCTCCCTGATCCTGAAAAAGCAATTAAAGTTTTTGAAGAATTTCAGAAGGAGGATCTCAGCGCCTCTTATTGGTACCGAAATAACTTCCATTATCACCGTCAGTGGGGACATCTGAAAGAGTTGAGTTCAATATACAATCTTCCGGTGATGAAGATGAGCAATACTCCTGACTATAAGAACATGGAAGTTCCTCAATCTGATACAATTATGCAAAAGTTAATGATGACCCAGGTCATGGTAAATTGGAATGAGGAGGAGTTAAATACACTGGCTTCCAAAATGAGGTCAGCAATAAAAAAAGCACTTAAATAAATTATGTATGTTCAGAAATTTAAAACCAGTCGGACGGATTTTATATGGTCGTAATAGTTTTGACCAACTTGGAGATGTACTTGGGGAATTACGTATTGAAAAAGATTCATTCGTTCTTTTCCTTGTCGATGAATATTTTGATGGTAAGGATTTTTTAAAACGTATTCCGGTTCAGGAGCAGGATATTCTCAAAATTATTGACATTACTGACGAACCAAAGACAAAGACAGTTGATGCCATGGTGGCAGAAATCAAAGGTCTTGGTAAAGGAAACCCTGTTTCTGTAGTCGGTATCGGCGGCGGCTCTGTAATGGATTATGCAAAGGCAATCCGCCTGATGTTTACCAATGAAGGTTCATCGGTACTATACCAGGGTCTCGATTTTATCAAGAACAAAGGGATTCATTGTACTGTAATCCCAACCATTTCCGGAACAGGTGCAGAGGTATCAATGACAACTGTGTTGACAGGACCACTAAAAAAACTGGGAATCAAAGGTAATTTCACTGCGGCTGATCAGCTTGTTCTTGATCCGGAGTTGATATCTACGGTTCCGGAACCCCAAAGGTTTTATACGGCAATGGACTGCTATATTCATAATATCGAGGCTCTTAATGGCTACAGGAGAACCCAGATGGGCGACTCACTCGGACAAGAATCATTACGTATTTTCAGAGATATCTATTTAGGAAACGACAGCCGGTCACCTGAGAATGAAGAGAAGCTCATGATTGCCTCTTATCTTGGCGGACTTTCCTTAACATATTCTGAAGTTGGCGCCTGCCATGCGATGTCTTACGGGCTGGCAACTGTAACTGATATTCACCATGGAGTCGGCAACTGCATTGTTTTCAATCAACTTGAGGAATTTTATCCGGAGGGTGTAAAGGAATTCAAGGAAATGATGCGGATTAACAACATCGATATTCCTCATGGAGTTACTGCCGGATGCACTCCAGAGGAGATTGACAAAATGATTGACGTTTCTCTGACCCTTGTCTTTATGTGGGCTCATGTCTGTGGTCCCGATTGGCAGAAGATTATCACACGGGACAAGCTCCGCGGACTCTACATGAAAATGTAATATATTAGAAATGAGCAAAATAATTAAAGTAGGGAATATTGATTGCGGAGCAGACAAGCTGTTTCTGATTGCCGGACCGTGTGTCGTAGAGGATGAAAAAACAATGATGGATACAGCCGAATTTCTGGTCGGTTTATCCGAAAGACTTGATCTTCCGCTAATCTTCAAATCTTCCTTCCAAAAGGATAACCGTAGTTCGTCCGATTTTTATTCGGGACCCGGAATTGAAAAAGGGCTTGCCATATTACAAAAAATTAAAGCTCAATTCAAGGTGCCGTTAATTACGGATATTCATTATCCGGATCAGATAGCGGCTGCAGCTGAGGTGGTTGATGTTATTCAGATTCCAGCCTACCTGGTAATGCAGACAACACTAGTGGTGGAGGCCGCCAAAACAGGCAAAGTCCTCAATCTTAAGCATGCCCAGTATCTCTCACCTGAGAACATGATCAAGCCGGTCAAAAAAGCAGAGCAGGCGGGAAATTATAATATCATGGTAACAGAACGGGGATACGCCTTTGGATATAATGACCTTATTGTCGATCCGCGTAGTTTTTACCATTTAAGAAATACCGGATATCCGGTTATTTTTGATGTAACCCATTCCATCCGAAAATATGGAATTCCCAGTTCAGATCCCAGGGGCGGTTCCCGGGAATTTATCCCAACACTCGCACGTGCTGGTGTGGCAGCCGGTATCGATGGATTATTCCTCGAAGTTCATCCTGATCCCGAGCACGCTTTATGCGATGCAGCAAGCCAAATGTGCATAGACGATGTTACCGAATTCCTAAAACCTTTGATCGAAATTCATAATATTGAAGTAAAATACAGACCTAAAAATTTAAACAATTAATTGATATGGAATTTTTTCTTGACTCGGCTAACCTTGCTGAAATTGAAGAAGCCCTGAAACTGGGGATTATTGATGGTGTTACAACTACGCCAACTTTTATGCACAAAAATGGGATAACCGACATTGACGGGGCTATCATTAAATTGTCAAAAATGGTTCCGGTACTGATGATCGAAGCATTAGGCGAAACCTCCGATCAAATTGTTGGCGAAGCCCATCGCTTGCTTGCCCTGGGACTCGATAAAAAGAAAACAGTGTTCAAGATTCCTGTCAATTTCGAAGGGGTTAAAGCATGCAAAAAACTCCACGACCAGGGATTTCTAATCAATTTACATCTCGTTTATAACATACAGCAAGCCTATATGGCTCTGACTGCCGGAGCCAATTACGTGTGCGTACTGGTTGGCCGCATGCAGGACCAGGGACATGACGCACTAGGTCTGGTAAAACAAATTGTTGATGTAATCAAAGAATATAACTACGATTGCAAGGTGATGTTCTCATCGGTAAGATATCCCGAACATGTTAAAGATGCATTGACCCTTGGTGCACATAATATAACGCTTCCCTGGAGCATTATGAAGAAACTAGCAGACAATCACCTCACCAAACTGGGAACCGATCAGTTCTTCCAGCATACCAGGCTGATGACAATTCAGGTAAAAAGTGTTATTTCCGATTCAAATCCTGTTGTGGATATCAACTGTAAAGTACCTGATGCATTGCTTATTATGACAGATTCCGGAATGGGGGCAGTATCAGTCGTCGATAAGGGAGGTAAACTGGCTGGCATTTTCACTGATGGCGACCTGCGACGTCAGTTGAGAAAAATTGGCGATCATATCAATACTGCTTCAGTTGGTGAATGTATGACTGCCAATCCTCTTTCGATTGATGGAGATGCATTATTGCAGAAAGCTGCCGACATTTTCAATGCCAATCAGGTTGATAACATTATCGTTACCGAAAATGGTCTCCCTATCGGAATGCTCGATATTCAGGAT
>CAIOOC010000594.1 GCA_903859795.1 uncultured Bacteroidia bacterium | reverse complement strand
CCAAGACGACATCTTCAAATTTCTTTAAGTCATAGTCAGAGTGTTCATCTTCACCAAGAAGAGATAATGAGCCGAAAACCTGAAGATTCATTTTCCGTTTCCGCATTTGCTGAATAAATTTTATTGAGCCACCGGGTTGTCCAAAGAGAATAATGCCGGTTACATCTGCTTTAGTGATCTGATCAAGCAAATCATTGAAATCGTTTATGGAGTTATCATAGGTAAATTGTAACGGATCAGGCTTGCCCGCTTTCTTCGTCTTCTTTAGAAAGCTTTTTAACGCCTGCTTTGAATCATAACCATTGTCGGTAATTGCGGCTATTTTGGTAATCCTTCTGTTGGAATAAATCTCATCAATAAGGGACACAGCCTGTTGAATGTCGTTTGGCACACAGTTAAAAAACCAGGGTACAAAAGCCTGGGAGAGTGTCGGGTCACTGGCCCAGGCTGACAGAAAAACGACCTGAGCTTTTGCAGCTACCTGCTCTGCCAGGTGTGCATTACGCCCATCATGCGAGCCCAGAATTGCACAAACCCCCTCTTTGAAGATCAGGTCCACAGTCTGTTTTGACCCTGTTCCCCAGGGACCTTCCATCGAGCGTGTGACTAATTGAAGCGACCGGCCATTAATTCCTCCCTTTTCGTTTGCTTTACGTATAGCCATTTCTGCTCCATATCTGGCTTGAACAGATTTATTATCCTGAATAAGTAATCCTATTTTAATTGTTTTATCCGACTCTTTAGGAATTTGTGATGCAACGGCAACCGGAACAACGAGAGCTGGCAGCGTGGAAATAATCCATATTGGAAATAATAATGTAAATAATTTCATAAATAAATGTCTCTGCCTATTGCATGAGAAATTTTTTTAAGATCGGTCATAAGTCTGTCAAATTCATCGAGACTAAGCGATTGATGTCCATCACATAATGCCTGATCAGGGTTGTAATGGACTTCAATGATAAGGCCGTCTGCGCCAACTGCTACAGCAGCTTTCGACATTGAAGGTACCATCCACCGAAGTCCTGTTCCATGGCTTGGATCGACAATAACGGGAAGATGAGTGAGACTTTTCAGCATCGGAACAGCGCTGAGGTCTAGGGTATTCCGGGTGGACGTTTCAAAAGTGCGGATACCGCGTTCACAGAGAATTACCTGGTCGTTTCCCTGGTTAAGTATATATTCTGCTGCAAGCAAAAACTCTTCAATTGTTGACATCATACCACGCTTGAGCAAAACTGGTTTACGGCACATACCTGCTTCCTTCAGTAGCGGAAAATTTTGCATATTCCTTGAGCCAATCTGAAGCATATCCGCATATGAGGCCACCATCTCAATCTGCCTGGTGTCCATCACCTCCGTTACAAGGGGTAACCCGGTTTGTTTATGTATCGTTGCCAGCAGTTTCAACCCCTCTTCTCCCAAACCCTGGAAAGAGTAAGGTGAAGAGCGCGGTTTATAAGCACCACCTCTTAGGATCTTCGCTCCGGATGATTTTACGGCCATCGCAGTCTCAAATAGTTGTTCCCAGCTTTCGACTGCACATGGTCCTGCAATTATAACAATATCAGTTCCTCCTATCTTTGTTCCACCAACATTTACGATCGTACCCTGCGGATTCGACTCAAGACCGACCCTCGATGGTGAAGGAGGTGCAAGATTAACCGGAGTGTTACATTGATTAGTTTCCATTGTATTTTTTAATAACTATCGTTTTTACTGGTTACTTTATGCCTGGGGTCCATAGGCGGAGAAGATGAGAATTCGAATTTGCCCTGATTCACGCGGGCTATCCAGATGTCCGCAATATTATTCCACGACTGATCAAAAGTCTTCTTGCCGGTAATCCCGTTATATCCCTGAAATGTCTTTAAATCGGTAAGAACGTCACGGATTAAAACCCTGTTAAGCCCCACTTTCTGAATAGCATCGATCGTAATATTCATACCATCATAGGCATGAGCTGCAAACACATCGGGTTCCTGCCCGAACCTCCTTAGATAATTGGTTTGAAATGCTTTCAGCTTTAGGTTATCTAGGTTTGGGTTGTACTGGCAAGTGGTTATAATTCCTTCTGCCGATGGACCGGCAATT
>CAIOOC010000593.1 GCA_903859795.1 uncultured Bacteroidia bacterium | reverse complement strand
GTTTCGACTGTGATTGAATCTTTTGATATAAAAGATCAATTTGTCTTGAATAGAAATAAATGATTAATTTTGCTGTCCAAAATTAAAGAAGATGATGAGTTTGATGAAGCCCGACGTGCAAATGGACGAGAGCTTTTACAAGATAGAAGAGATCAGAGAGTTGACAGGGCACGCTTTTTCGCTGAAGTTGTCAAAAGCACGCTTTAAGTTTAAAGCAGGACAGCATATTTCGCTCGGCATTGTCGGGGGAAATCAAAGCCGCGAATACTCAATTTATAGCGGTGAAAATGATCCGAATCTCGAGGTATTGGTTAAAGAGGTAGAGAATGGTTACTTCACTCCGCAACTTCGCAGATTAAAAGTTGGACGCATGGTTGAAGTGCATGGTCCTTTTGGAAAGTTTGGGATGGAACCTGAGGTTGCTAAAAGCGGAAAGTTTGTATTTATTGCCAGCGGCACCGGGATTGCTCCGTTTCGCAGTATTATTCGGACTTACCCTGACATTGATTACAGGCTGATTCATGGCGTGCGCTATGCTGAAGAGGCATACGACAGTAACGAATACGACAGCAATCGTTACACACTCTGCACAAGCCGCGAAAATAAAGGGTCCTTTAATGGCCGCCTGACCGGTTATTTAAGAACCTGCAATTTTGCCCCCGAGACACATTTCGATCTTTGCGGTAATAGCAACATGATCTTTGATGCTCTTGAAATCCTTAAGGATAAAGGTTTCGATCGCGATCAGATCCATTGTGAGGTTTATTTCTAGCTAGTTGCCAGGAGCTAATTTAAGAATTGATTATTGTTGTATAATTTGGGCTAAAATATTCTTGATTTGGCATTTCTTAAACTTTGCGCCTTCGCATCTTTGCGTGATTTTACATCTTGGTTCACGCAAAGCCGCAAAGTCGCTAAGATGCAAAATACGACCTTATATCTTTGCTATTACTTAATTGCCAGACACTTATAGTTTAAAATGATTTTATAATTTGAGGAATGAAGTACCACTTAATAACCTTGGGATGCCAGATGAATATCGCGGACAGCGAGCGGGTAAGTTCCGTGCTCGAGGGAATGGGGTATGAAAAGACAGACAATGAGGAAGATGCCAGCCTTCTGGGAATTCTGGCCTGTTCAGTACGCCAAAAACCAATTGATAAGGTGTATAATAAAATTGCCCAATGGAACAGATGGAAAAATAAGCGTAACCTGATCACATTTGTCTCAGGCTGCCTGCTGCCTGCTGATAAGGAAAAATTTCTAAAGACATTCGACCTGATATTCCCAATCAGCGAATTGGGACAATTTCCCGATATGATCCGGGAATACGGGGTTGTTACACCAGCAGGACTTAAAACCCGAGAGCCAATTATGCCTAAGAATGAGCATATTGCCGCGATGTGGCACATTAAGCCTAAGTATCTGTCAACTTACGAGGCATTTGTCCCGATTCAGAACGGATGCGATAAATTCTGCACTTTTTGTGCTGTACCCTATACGCGCGGACGTGAAGTTTCGCGCCCCTCTGCAGAGATTATTGACGAAATTCAGCATCTTGTCAATCAGGGCTATAAGTCGATTACCTTATTAGGCCAGAATGTGAATTCTTATGGACTGGATAAAAAGGGGGAGGAGATCTCGTTTGCCGATCTATTGAAACAGATCGGTGAATTTGGTAAAACATCGGAACATGAGTTCTGGGTCTATTTCACTTCACCACATCCGCAGGATATGAACCGGGAGGTGATTGAGGTCATCGCGGCGTATGATTGCCTTGCCAAACAGATCCACCTTCCGATGCAGAGTGGCGACGAGAGGGTTCTAATCAAAATGAACCGACGTCATTCAATGGATAAATACCGCGGGATAGTTAATGACATCAGGGAACTTATTCCGCAGGCAACCTTGTTTACGGATATTATTGTAGGTTTTACAGGTGAAGGAG
>CAIOOC010000592.1 GCA_903859795.1 uncultured Bacteroidia bacterium | reverse complement strand
GGGTTTTATCTGGTTTAATTCTATAATGTTTCGTTATTGAAAGTTAAAATTATCTTCGTTATAATTGGTTTACCAGCTTCTGGAAATTAGCTTCCGGCGACTGGCAATAATACATTTCCCAGAATGTCTATTATTTTAAACTGGGTTCTGAAGAACCAAACTTTCTCCTCAAAAATTTCTGCCAAAAGCTAGCCTCCAGTTGCATTAACACTATTCAACATTAACGAAAGCAAATCATTTAAAGCCGGTAATCTGTCATAACCTCACAACAAAGATTTGCTGCTTCGGATCCTTCTTCCCTTCAGCTTGCACCAACCGGTTAAACGCCAGCGTTTTTTCATCGGTTGACCACAACAGGTTTGAAAGTGGCTGTTTTGCAGTTGCCGTTATCCTTTTAAACCTCTGCGAAAAGGGGCGATCAGAAACCTCAGTAATCACAATACTGTTGTCCCAAATATATGCAAATCTTTTATTGTCTTTACTCCATCGTACCCCGCTCTGAACATTTGAAGCGTGCTCAGTTATCTGCACTGGTTCGCCGCCGTTCGGTGAGATCAGAAAGATTTGCTGAATCCCGTTTTTATCCCTGGCCCCAAATGCAATATATTTCCCGTCTGATGAAGAACGAACTACGCCTGTGCATCCGGGAAATTTGGTATCTGCGGTATGTGTCAGCCTCCTTTGCACGGTTCCTTTTGGCGGCATCGGGAAACTGGTCCGGGTTCCTTCGAGCGGACCAAATTCACCTGGCACATTGATTGAATCGGGGATGTCAACAACAAAAAGTTCATCAACAGGCTTGCCATTTTTATCATTAACTTTTCCGATGAAAGCTCTTGCAACCTGGCTTGTTCCATCAGGCTTTTGATAACCTGGCATTCCAATCCAGCTGTCTCCGGCAGCGTTACTGATCTCATCACTCCCCGGCTTCGGATCCGGAACCACCCTGACAATGACGGCGCTGAACCAGCTTCCGGCTACCGTCTCTTCAGGATTATTATTGCGCAGTACTACGCGATGCTTTTGGTTGGAAACGGCAACAGTACGCAGATTCCACTTAACACCAGTCGAGTCCTCGAGTTTTTTCATAATAGCATCATTGTAGGTATACCCTACCCACTTGCCGTCACGGCTCCATTCATGCCGGTGAGTCCCACCCCGTAATGCGCCCGGTGTAAATGGATAAGTGATATCACGGGCATCCATCAGAACAGCCACATTAGGCTGATTATCAAATACGATTACCCCCGTTCTGCGCCATTGCTGGTATGGATTATGTTCGGTGCACACCGGTAATCCATGGATGAAAATCACCTTGTTTTCAATGGGATGGTAACTTGCTGCTCCGGCACCAGGTCCGTAATCGTGATTATCCGGCACACCAAAAAGTACCTGAACCTCACCTGTTTCTACATTGACCCGTTCAACAGAAGGGCTTCCTCCGATTCCGCCGACACCGGTGCGGGTATCATAAACAAGCCACTTCCCATCGGGCGAAAAATTGTCGTTATTGTCCAGATCATGATTCTTCGTGGAATCTTTTGTGAGCTGAATTTCAGGTTTATACGTTTCAGAAGTCGAGCAGGCTCCAAGAGTTATCAGTACAATCAGCCATTTATAGTTCACTGTCTTTAGTTTTATAGATTTCAAATTTATTTCTTTATGTGCTTTTCACGTTCAATATCTTCATCGTCCATATCCGGCCCCTTTTCAATTTTGTGCCAGTCAATAGTTTTGTGATACCTCCTCATCGATTTTTCAGCATCATAAACGCGCGAATCGTTTAATTCGAATGTGTATGGTGTATAATCCGGTGTAGATGTAAAAAAATCCTGCAACAACGAGGCGGTTACATCAAACTGATTAACATACTTAACATTGAGGATGTTGTAAATAGTTTTGAGAATCGATCCAAAATTAGCATGGGTATGCGACACATATCCCCTTTTCACATAGGGCCCCTCCATCATCAGTACGGACCGGTGTGCATCGATATGATCGACACCGCCCTGCGGATCATCCTCGGTGATAATGACGAGCATATTTTTCCAGTATTTTGTCCTGGAGAGAAAATGCAATATTCTCCCTACGGCCAGGTCGTTATCGGCCATGTAACCATGCGTATAATAATATCCATCTTCTGGACGGATGCCGGTTAGATGATCGTTCGGAACTTGCATGGCAATGAATGAAGCCATTTTCTCTTTCCCCTTGATCCATTTATCTGTAAATTCCTTTTCAAACTGCTCCATCCTGTACTGATCAGGGATGTTTACATTAAAACCGGCATAGTTAAGGCTGGTTCTTTTAAAGAGGGCCTTTTGCATGGGGACCATTACGACATGCGATGCACCGGTTTTCGTATCATACCATTCGTCGCGCACATGGGCTGTTTCATTTGCTTCTCCGAAGTTATAAAACGGGACATGAGCCCGCTCGAGTGCTTCCCATAGCCCGCCGGTTTCACCGAAGTCTTCCGGATCGACCGCCCCTCCGGTTCCGGGCCAGCGTCTGCCGGGTGCCGTCGAGAAGAGTTTTGCTGTTTTTGTCGTAGCCGCATTGGCCTCTACCCACTCGTTTGGTATCACCCCCACCATCCAGTGATGTCCGTGAATGGAAGCATCACTGTCGCAGTAATAATTATCCGAAAATGAGAATTGTTTGGCTGCCTTAATGTGATTGGGACTTATCCGGAGATTTGAAAGCTTCTTTCGTAATGAATCCGGGAAAGTGTATTCACAGTTGATGCCAAACCTGGCCAGCGTACTGTCTCCGGCGCCATTTTTTAGCTGACCAAAGATCTCATCATAGGTCCGGTTCTCCTTTGTGATGTAAACGACATATTTTATTGGGGATTTTCTGATACCTGGAAGAGGAGGCAATGGGTTTTTTGTATCATCAGTAACAGATATGCTTTTGAAGGTGTTGTCGATGGTTTGTTTCGTGTAAGCGGCCAGTCGGGAGGCATCTGGCATCGGCACTTTCTGGAAGCTGCCTAATTGAATATCAATAATATAATCACCCTGTGGAGGTTCAATGAAATCCTTGCCCCCATTTGGCCCGGCGCCAAGTCCGCGACATGTGATAATATAAATCTCCTTCTCATCCCCTGATAATTGTACTCGGGTTGGTCCCCAACCGGAGGGTATCAATCCTTTGGTTCTTTTGGACTGAACATCAATGACTGCAACAGCGTTGAATCCCAAAAGTGCAACGTAAAGCGTTTTCTCATCCTTGCTTAACGTGAGTCCAAAGGGCAATAACCCCCTATATTTATCGATCCTTAAATCAACCTTAATCGGAATGTCTCCAATAAGCTTATGATTTTTATAGTCGATAATTGAGATATTGTCATTTGTTGCATTCGAAACATAGGCATATTGCTCCCCCACGGCTATCGAATTGGGACTTGCACCACCTGTAATCTCAGCCCCTTCGATCATATGACCAATCTGATGACCTGTCTTAAATTTGTCCATCACCTTATTGGTTTTCAGATCGATCGTAAAAACACTCATGGCATCAGGATGGAGCGGACTGCCAACTCCCGGTATTTTACGCCCTTCGATAACCGTTCCGTTAATCGATTCTTTCGTATTATCGCCATATGGAAATTGGGAAATCATGATTGAATCGAAGTTCGCAGGAATGGTTCCTGTAATCAGTGGATAGGAGTACAACCCGACATTTGCTACGAAGGCTGTTTTTTTATCTGGACTAAGCTTTAGTCCGAATGGCTGACGCCCTACTCTGATCGATGCCTTGATTTTTTTGGTGCTAAGGTCGATGCGCACCATTCTGAAGTTGCCGCGGTCAAGAACAAGTAATTCATTCTCCTTTTCATTCAAGACAAGATCGGAAGTAAAGCTATCCTGGTAATCGATACCAGCAACATTTCCATTAAGCGAGACAGAACCAAGCAGTGTCAGATTCTCAATATTGTAAATAATCACGGCTCCTCCATCACCTCCGCTTAGATATACTGTCTTCGAATCAGAAGAAAAGGCAACTCCGAGGAAAGAGCCGTGTGCAAGGGGAGATTTGATTTTTTTGTCATAGCCTGGAACCCTAATTGAGCTCATCGACGGTATGTCGATTATTGTAAACACACCGTTATGCAGGGTGACCGACTTTTTGCCGTCGGGTGAAATGGCCATACCGTACGGGCCGTCTGATATGCGTATAAACGTACCGGCGGGTGTCAAAAATCGTCCGCTGGGCAATATTGAGGTCCCACCCTCATTTAATTGGGTAAACTTATCACCCGAAGGAACTGTTAAGATATCCAGTTTATTTTGTGAAAATCCGGTATTGCAAATAATTAAAAAGAGTACGAGTATTATAAGCTTTGAATCTAATCCCATAAGTTCTTATTTACTTTAAATTCAGGTATTTCAATACCGCATCATTACCAGCAAGCGCATTGGCCGGTACCGGATGATCAGCGTTAAAAACCCTCAACTCATCTTCCGGTAAGAAAGTTATAAAACTCTCATCAAACCCGTTTTTATAAGGAATTTTATCAATGTCCAATTTCAGATGGTGCGCAAGAAAAGTATAAGCGACCGACCGTTTATTATAGCCGTAATCATGCACCTCGGCAGGGAAATGGACATTTTCGATATGATTCTCGGCATTATATAATGCATAGACTTTCTGTATATAAGGGTATTCCACACGCGGGGTATTCCGTGTCCAGTCGCTCCCATCCGAGATAAGCAACATCGGGCGTGGGGCACACAGGGCAGCAATCTCCACATTGTTGGTTTGATGAGTTTTGCTTCTGTGGATAGGCATACCGCTCTCGCAGGTGCAGCCGCCAAAGAAATGAGCTGAGACCATAACGGCCGGAACAGAAACTTTAATCCGGTTATCAATCGCGGTAATGACAAATGTTTGTGTGCCGCCACCCGATTCCCCCGTAATTCCAATCCGTTCGGGATCAACATCGGGGCGCGATAGCAGATAATCGAGAACACGCTTGCTGTTCCATGTCTGAAGTAACAGGGCTATTGGAATATTGTGGGTAACCTGTTTTGAATCAGCGTATCCAACCATGTCGTACACGAAGACTATAGCACCCATCCGGGCAAAAGCAGCACACCGGGCCTGAAGCTCGGGCATAAAACGTCTGTTGTCCCAGTGTCCGTGAGGATCCAAAATTGCAGCACATTTCTTCTCTGGATTAACAGGCCGATAAATATTCCCGGTCACATAAAACCCCGGAAAACTTTCAAATGCAACATTATCAACAATATACCCATTGCCCTTGAAGGTGTGGGTTACAATTAGTTTAAAGTCATTTCCAACCTTAGGCATCTGATTAAATTTCAGACCGTCCAGAATACCATTACGGATGATAGTTGCCCTTTTCTCCCACGATTCAAGACTATTCCACTCTGATGAGAACTTCTTCAACATCATATTTCCCTGATCTTCTGTCCAATAACTTCCCTTGCACAATAAATTATCCTGTGCATATCCTTGAATATTCATACAAAAAAACAGAATCACTATAGCGATTTTTGTAGTTTTAAAAATTTTCATAATAATCGTTTGTATTTAGTTAGCAAACAGTTTTTAACGCTCTCAGAACTCACCAATTTTCCACGATTGGATCCAGCTAAAAATATAATTGCGTTATACCAAATACTTCAGCTATTTTGGATAAAGCACATTAAATATTAACCTTAAATCAGTTCCCCCGCGGTTATCCCGAAAATACAAAGAAAAAAGTAATTGCCAATAAAAAAAGTATAACTTTGAATTTACATGTTCTTACCAGCAAGAACTTTAAAAAAACCAAACCATGGAAAATCATAGTAAACCTGTTTTTGACCGGATGCTGTCGCTTGACGCACTTCGGGGATTTGATATGTTCTGGATAATTGGCGGAGGTGCTATATTCATTGGTCTCGCAAAACTTACAGACTGGCCGGTTGTGCAATGGTGGGCTGACCAGCAGGAACATGTCCCGTGGCACGGCTTCCATTTTGAAGATATGATTTTCCCGCTCTTTCTGTTTATTGCCGGAATATCCTTCCCTTTTTCAGTTGCAAAACGGCTGTCCAGAAATGATAGCCGAAAGTCAATATATGTCCATATAATCAGCCGTGCAATTATTTTGGCACTCCTGGGGTACTTTTATGTTAATAATGGAGTCCGGTTCGATTTCGCCACAGTGAGATATCCAAGTGTTCTGGCAAGAATAGGCTTCGCGTGGATGTTTGCCTCTCTAATTTTTATGAACACAAAATTAAGCTTTCGCATTCTCTGGTTCTGGGGCTTGCTTATTGGTTACTGGCTTTTACTGCTTTTATTCCCAGCTCATGACCTGGGCTCAACAGATATATTTTCGCAGGAAGGAAATCTCACGAGTTATCTCGATCGGATTCTTCTTCCCGGCAAATTTTATCAGGGCAATCCGATACACGATCCGGAAGGTTTATTAGCCACCATACCGGCTATTGGGACCGCATTAATTGGAATGTTCACTGGAGAATTCATGCTGTCAAAATATCTGAATGACAAGCCTTT
Organism: uncultured Bacteroidia bacterium; assembly: GCA_903859795.1. GTDB lineage: Bacteria > Bacteroidota > Bacteroidia > Bacteroidales > Prolixibacteraceae > JAAFHB01. The sequence continues at coordinate 376 of CAIOOC010000592.1, read as the reverse complement.
GAAGAAAGTTTTATATCTGGTTTTAGCAGCTGTGGCATTAATGATAATCGGGCAAATCTGGAATTTGGAATTCCCTATTAACAAAAATCTGTGGACCAGCTCCTTTGTCTGTTTTGTTGGTGGTCTGAGCCTCCTGCTTTTCGCCATCTTTTACCTCGTCATAGATGTTTGGCAATTCAAAAAGTGGACCTTCTTTTTTGTAGTGATAGGTATGAACCCAATTACTATCTACCTTGCCTTAAAAATTATTAATTTTAAGCTGGCTACGAAATTTTTCTTTGGCGGAATTATCGACCTTCTTCCCGAGACATGGGGCCCTTTTATAACCGGTATTGGAATAACCACGATCGGATGGGTATTCCTGTATATCCTGTAT
>CAIOOC010000591.1 GCA_903859795.1 uncultured Bacteroidia bacterium | reverse complement strand
GCTCAACAACGATCAGCAATTTAATCTGATCTCCTAGCCAGATGGAATCATGTTCAAGAGCAGTTTTCAGCCGGATCTCCTGTCCGCTTACCAATGAGAGGGACAGAAATAAAATACCCAGCGAGCATAAATATTTTAATTTAACCGTTCTGTTCATAATTTGTGTTCCCTTTTCTTAAAAAGCGCAACGAGAGACTTTACGTAATCTTCACGTGTACTGATATTTACATAGTCCAGACCGGTTTTTTTCAGCAGACTGTCCAATTGTTTGTTTCTGTCGCTCCAATGTTTCCGGTAATTCTCCCTTACATTTCTGCTGGAAGAGTCTACCCAAAGATATTCCCCGGTTTCGGCGTCTTTGAATTTGATCATCCCAACCGATGGTAATTCAGCCTCACGTTCATCGTAAATCCGCAGTCCAACCATATCGTGCTTGTTATTGGCGATCGAGAGGGCCTGCTCCATTGAGGCGGGATTATCCATCAAATCCGAGATTATAAAGGCTGTAACCCTCCGTTTCATTGCATTTGTCAGATAACGCAAGGCAACAGAGATATCGGTCTTTTTTGAAACTGGCTCAAATTCAATGAGTTCACGAATAATGCGCAAGGTATGGGTACGCCCTTTTTTGGGAGGAATAAATTTCTCTATCTGGTCGGAGAAGAAGATAACCCCTATTTTGTCGTTATTGGAAATAGCAGAAAATGAAAGAATAGCCGCAATCTCTACAATAACATTCTTTTTTAACCGCTCAACGGTGCCAAATTCACGCGAACCGCTCACGTCAACAAGTAACATGACGGTGAGCTCTCTCTCTTCTTCAAATATTTTGATAAAGGGGTGTCCATACCGTGCAGTTACATTCCAGTCGATGTTCCGGATGTCGTCGCCAAACTGGTATTCACGTACTTCACTGAAGGCCATACCTCGACCTTTAAATGCGCTGTGATATTCTCCAGCAAAGATATTCCTTGATAACCCTTTGGTCTTTATCTCAATTTTCCGAACTTTTTTTAATAGTTCCGATGCTTCCACTTTTCTAAGTTATTGAATTATTGATCAATAATAATGCTGCCGCGATTAATACAGCAGTGATTTTTCTTGTTTTTCCCGCTATGGGACCTCAATGGTATTCAATATTTCGCTGATAATCTCCTCTGTGGTCAGATTGTTCGCTTCAGCTTCATAACTTAATCCGATCCGGTGACGCAATACATCGTGGCAAACGGCTCTGATATCTTCTGGAATCACATATCCTCTTCTTTTGATAAAGGCAAATGCTTTAGCTGCCTGAGCAAGACTGATAGACGCACGTGGAGAGGCACCGTAAGTGATCATCTCCTCAAATTTTGCCAAACCGGCGGCCTTTGGCTCGCGGGTTGCAAAAACAATGTCAACAATGTATTTCTGGATTTTCTCATCCATGTATACTTCTTTAACAATGTCCCTTGCCCTGACAATGTCTTCAGGTTTTAAAACTGTTTTTGCCCTGGGGAAATCTTTCAGAAGATTCATCTGAATGATCAGTTTCTCCTCCTCTTTCTTAGGGTAGTTTAGTACTACCTTCAACATAAAGCGGTCAACCTGTGCTTCGGGTAAGCGGTATGTTCCCTCCTGCTCAATCGGATTTTGAGTTGCCATTACAAGGAAAGGATTCTCAAGGGGATAAGTATGTGCCCCAATAGTTACCTGACGTTCCTGCATCGCTTCAAGCAGGGCAGATTGAACCTTGGCCGGTGCACGGTTTATTTCATCTGCGAGCACAAAATTTGTAAATATGGGACCTTTACGGACCAAAAATTCCTCATTTTTCTGACTATAGATCATTGTTCCAATCAAGTCGGCAGGTAAAAGGTCAGGAGTAAATTGGATTCTGGCAAATTTTGCATCAATTGTGTTGGCCAGTGTATTGATAGCCAATGTTTTTGCCAACCCCGGCACACCTTCCAACAGGATGTGTCCATCGGAAAGTAATCCGATCAATAAGCTTTCGACCAGGTGTTTCTGCCCGACAATTACCTTGTTCATCTCCATGGAGATAAGATCTACAAATGAGCTTTCGCGCTGAATTCGTTCGTTAAGTTCTCTGATATCCAATGTCTGATTCATAATCCAATAGATAATTAATTATTGTTCTTTAAAAACGGTTACGAAAATAGCATTTTGAATTGTTTCATTAGCCATGATTTAATTAAAAAATGTTAAGTCGTTGTTTTCAGCAGGCAGAATGAGATGGTTTGAACTTTTATTAATCAGATTACCCCTTTCTTATGACGTTTTAAAAATGTTTAATGTTGTTTTGGGAAAATTATTGATCTCTTTATTT
>CAIOOC010000590.1 GCA_903859795.1 uncultured Bacteroidia bacterium | reverse complement strand
GTTATTTAATGTGTGTGTTTTATTTGCTTTTAAACGACCACAATCATAACAATCATACCCTTTTAAATGTGATTTTAATATTTGTTCAAGCTTTCCTGTTAAATAATATTTTTTCAGAGGCAAAGCTTACAAAGATAAGAAAATAAATTTACTTATACAAATAAATGTAAATAAAATATTTACATATGTAAAGATATATTCGCATGAAAAATTTAAGGCTAATTTGAAATTCACCTCCTTTTTATTTGGTTTAAATTCTTGAAAAGGGCTTTTATAGGATTGAATATTTTGATTCTATATTTAAGTTTAATGAAGTGTAATCCATTAAAAATCTGTAAGATAATTTTAGATATTATATGAACATAGTTTTTTAGGCTTACCTAATTCGAACTATATTTTTTAGAATATTGTTCTAAGTGTCTGGAGACAAAGAGGTTTATGATCACAATCGTTCGGTTGAACCATTGTGAAATCTAATTATAACCGTTATTTATATTTGGGTTTCTCTTAACCAGCCACCTGTTTTTTCTTATAATTGAATAAAATATTGATTTTATTCAATTGTTGATATAATCTTATTTATTAAATAAATTTTTCAGAAACGCCTGTTTAAATAGGGAAGACATCAAAATTGTTACCTAAAAACCGGGGAATGGTAATCCAGGTTTTACAAGAGAAACTAATTATAATGTATAAAATTATAAAATCATCATTTTATAATTGAAAGAATGGGAAGGGACTATAAAAAATTTAAGGTATAAGGCTAAATTCTATACATTATTTAGCCTTATACCTTATAGGAATGGGAACCTAATAAAATTATTTATAATGATATTTACTCCAGATAGGTATAGCCATATAATCCGGAACGATAATTTGACAGGAATTCCTTCCCCTCTTCGGCGGTTATAATGCCTGATTTTACAGATGATGTTACCCATGTCTCAACCGTCCTGACTAGTTTTTTGGGATTGTACTGAACGTATTCCAAAACTTCTGCAACTGTTTCGCCATCGATTATCTGATCTATGCTATATTCTTTTTCGTCTACTGAAACATGTACGGCATTGGTATCTCCAAAAAGATTATGTAGATCACCCAGAATTTCCTGATATGCACCAACCAAAAATACCCCAATATAGTATGGCTCCTTGGGTTTAAGTGAATGGACAGGCAGGTAGTATGAGAGATTTCGCGTAGAGATGAAATTATCAATTTTTCCATCCGAATCGCATGTAATGTCCTGAAGTGTAGCTGACCTGTCAGGTTTTTCATCAAGCCTCTGGATTGGTATAATCGGAAATATCTGGTCGATTGCCCATGAGTCTGGAAGTGACTGGAAAAGTGAGAAATTACAGAAATATTTATCTGATAATAACTTAGGAAGATTAATCAGCTCCTCGGAAACATGTTTCATCCCATTGGTCATCTGTTGAACCTCTTTGGCAATTGACCAGAACAAACGTTCAATCTTGGCTCTGGTCTGAAGATCCAAAAGACCCAGACTGAAGCGGTCCAGAGTTTCCTCCCGGATCTGTTGAGCATCATGCCAGGTCTCATGCATTCTGGTCTGATTCAGCGTATTCCATAGCGAGAAAAGCTCCTTGAGCAATTCATGATCATTGGGATCAATCTCTTCCTCCTCCTCCCAAATCGGTAGACTCGTTGCCTCAAGAACCTCAAAGATAAGCACAGAATGATGCGCAGTGAGCGATCTTCCCGATTCTGTGATGATATTGGGATGAGGCAGGTTATTCTTGTCACTGACATCAACCATCGTCGAAATCACATCGTTAACATACTCCTGGATGCTATAGTTCACACTGCTTTCACTATTCGACGATCTGGTCCCATCATAATCAACACCTAATCCGCCACCAATATCCACAAAACTTATGTTATACCCGTTTTGATGCAGCTGAACGTAGAATTGCGATGCCTCACGGATTGCAATTTTTATACGTCTTATTTTATTTACCTGGCTGCCAATGTGAAAATGTACCAAATGAAGACAATCCTTCATCTTGTTCTTTTCCAGAATATCTAAAGCTTCAAGTAATTCACTTGAAGTGAGTCCGAATTTACTTACGTCACCCCCCGAATCTTCCCATTTACCACTCCCCGAGCTGGCCAGTTTAATCCTGATCCCAAGGTTGGGTCTTATTTTAAACTGCTTGGCAATTTTAATGATTAATTTAAGCTCACTTAATTTCTCAACAACCAGGAAAATACGGCGACCCATCTTTTGAGCCAGCAACGCAAGTTCAATATAATCTTCATCTTTATAACCATTACAGATGATCAGGGAATCATTATCGGTATTAATGGCAATGACAGCATGTAATTCGGGTTTTGATCCTGCCTCCAGACCGATATTGAATTTTTTTCCGTGACTGACAATCTCTTCCACAACAGGCCTCATTTGATTGACCTTAATGGGATAAATGATGAAATTCTGGGCTTTATACAAATATTCTTCTGATGCAATTTTAAAACAACTTGCCATTTTCTCAATTCTGCTATCCAAAATATCCGGAAACCGGATTAACATCGGGGCAGAGACATCACGCAACTGAAGCTCTTCAACTAACTCTTTTAAGTCAACTTCAACGCCATTTTTCTTCGGCGTTACAACAATATGCCCTTTCTCACTGATTGAAAAATAATTGATCCCCCATCCATTGATGTTATAGAGCTCTGCAGAGTCTTCGGTACGCCATTTCCTCATTAATAATTCTTTTATCTTGTAAAACCTGATGGTTAACCTGTTAACTTACTAATTAATGATCTCTTCTTCAAATTTAATACTAAATTTTGCTGAGATCTGGGAAGCCTGAAAATTTTCAACTTGCCGGATCTAAAATAACTATTTTCTGAACATTACGGGTGTACTCCGGTATTTTTCATTTGTTCGGCAATTATTGCTAATGAAAAAGTGGCCAAATGCTTCATTCATTGAAACCTTTTTCGCAAAATCAACATCTGATTATAATCTGCGATAAAGGTAGTAATTTTGTATAATCATTAAATCCGGTAAAATCCGGATAAGTAAATGCGAAAAAACCATGAGGAATATAAATTTTAATCAAAGTCCCGAGCGCCGGTCAATGGCAAAAGCGTGGCTTATTCTGGACCGGAAAGCTGTCGAAAGCATGTCTTTGAATGAGCATGAAACCGCATATTTGAACAAACAGTCAGAAGAGAATAGTCTGGTAGTAATTAACAGATATACAGAGCTTATTCTCGTGGTATATTGCGATAATACCAAGGACAAGGGAGCATTTTTGGAGCAATGCCGGAGAAGAGGAAATGAGATTTCCTGGATATTACGTAAGGATGCTATTACACAGATCGATCTAATGGTTTCATCAACCGATCCTGATGGAATATTCGCACTGGCTGAAGGATTATCGTTAGGAAGTTATCAGTTCTTAAAATACCAGTCCTCATCCGCTAAAAAACAATGGAACCTTGATCAAATAAACTTTGTCGGTACAAATATTTCACAGAATCAAATCGATCAATTGGCTGTAATGGTTGAGGCTGTCTTTATAGCCCGTGATCTTGTCAATGAGCCAGGTTCACATTTGAATTCCGTTAAACTTGCCGAATCTTTTCAGGCGATGGGCGAAGCGTCAGGTTTCGAGTCGGTAATCTTTGATAAAGAGCGTATTAAAGCACTGAACATGGGAGGTTTGCTGGCAGTAAATCAGGGAAGTATTGATCCACCAACATTTTCAGTTTTAAAATGGAAACCTGCTTATGCAAAAAATTTGAACCCTATTGTTCTGGTAGGTAAGGGGGTCGTTTATGATACAGGGGGATTGAGCCTTAAACCGACAAAGGATTCGATGGATTATATGAAATGCGATATGGCAGGAGGCGCCGTTGTAGCTGCAGTCCTTTATTATGCAGCTAAATGTAAGTTGCCCCTGAATCTTATAGCACTTATACCAGCGACCGATAACCGCCCGGACGGAAATGCCTATGCACCAGGCGATGTAATTGTAATGCATAATGGTAAAACTGTTGAGGTGCTCAATACCGATGCGGAAGGGAGACTCATACTCGCTGATGCCTTGAGTTTTGCCAAAGATTATAATCCCGAATTGGTAATTGATGTGGCGACACTAACAGGATCTGCATCCATGGCGATTGGGAATCAGGGGATTGTTGGGATGGGAAATGTGGGGCAAACAGTTTTTAGCGCTTTAAAGCAATCGGGTGAGAATGTATGCGAAAGAATCGTCGAATTTCCGTTATGGGAAGAGTATGCCGAGTCAATTAAATCGGACATTGCAGACATAAAAAACATTGGCTCGCGCGAAGCAGGAGCAATAACAGCGGGTAAATTTCTGGAGAATTTTATTGATTATCCCTGGATTCATCTCGACATTGCTGGTCCTGCATTTTTAAATAAATCAGATCATTACAGGTCCAAAGGGGGGACTGCAACAGGTGTACGATTACTGATTGATTTTTTAAACCATTTAGATTGACCCGGTTTAAGGCTGATAACAGAGATCGCCTTTACCCAATTAATATTGAAGGTGTTCACCACATCTGTTCCTGTATTATTTACCTAGCCGGTATTTTCAAATTAAAACCTTATATTTGACAAGTCAACCAGGGAATAATCCTGTTGAACATTAACTTTTAAAAGGCTTGGAATGGAGCAACATAAAATTAAAGTGGGTATCACCCACGGTGATATAAATGGCATTGGATACGAAATAATTATTAAAGCTTTGGCCGATAGCAGGATTCTGGAGATGTGTACTCCAATTGTTTACGGTTCATCAAAGGTCGCTGCCTATTATCGCAAGGCGATGGATAATGAGATTTTTACATTTAACACGATCAATACGGCCAAAGATGCAAATCCAAAGCGGCCAAATATTATCAACTGTGTCAGCGAAGAGGTGAGAGTGGAGCTTGGGAAATCGACAAAAATGGCGGGTGAGGCCGCGCTGGCTGCTCTTGAAGCTGCTGTCCGGGACCTCAAATCTGGCGAAATTGACGCCATTGTTACTGCCCCAATCAATAAAGAAAACATTCAATCCGAAAGTTTTAAGTTTCCCGGGCACACTGAATATTTTGCGAAGGAATTTGGAACAAAGAACTTCGTTATGCTGATGATCAGCGATATCCTGAAGATTGGCGTTGTGACTGGACACATTCCAATAAGTCAGGTTGTTACATCAATAACGAAAGAAAATATCCTAAGTAATCTAAGGGTGCTTCATAAAACTTTGCTCGAAGATTTTTCAATCAGAAAACCCCGGATTGCAGTCTTAGGATTAAATCCTCATGCTGGCGATGGCGGCGTTATTGGTGATGAGGAGGAACGAATTATCATACCCGCAATAAGACAGGCAAACGATGAAGGAATAATCGCCTTGGGACCTTATCCGGCTGATGGATTTTTTGGTGCAGGAGATTTTAAAAAGTTCGACGCCACTTTGGCTATGTACCATGACCAGGGTTTGATCCCATTTAAGTCACTGGCCTTCGAATCGGGTGTTAATTATACGGCCGGGTTGCCCGTTATACGCACCTCTCCGGGTCATGGAACAGCTTACGATATTGCAGGAACCGGTGCTGCATCTGAAGAGTCGTTCCGAAATGCCCTTTATTTGGCCATTGACCTCTTTGAGAACAGAAAACGGTATGGCGTCCTTTCAAAAAATCCTTTACAGCGCCATGAGATTGACAGAACGGGTGGAGAATAATGTTTTTGACGATC